>NZ_JBEXLC010000112.1:0-29450 GCF_040609795.1 Nocardia sp. NPDC004604 | reverse complement strand
ACTCTACACAGCACCCGATATCAGCACCTACACACCACCATTACCCAGCGTGGGAAGCACCTGAGCCACGCGCTGACGAGAGTTCTCGGACGCTCACTAAGCGTGACTTTCACGAGTTTGGGCAGGGCACCGCCGAGCAATTGCCAAAATGTGCTGGTGCCCAGACCATTTGAGAACTTCATCGGCGGGTTCGACGGTTCCGGTGGTTGGGCACCAACCCGTTGGACATCGACCTTCGCCAGACCGAACTCACCGACGAACGGCGTCTGCTACCGCTGCTGAGCCCGGCGCCTCACCTGGACACGACCTTGCGGGCCCGCCACGGCCATGCCTGGCGCGACCATAGCGGCCACAGCGACGGTGAACAAACGCCGCATGCGTGTCCTTAAACCTGTGAACTCTTGTGACCCACACCGAAGCATCGACCCTCAGCCGGGACTGGCTGATCATCGGCGACTGCGGTCGCATTCGGCTAGCGAACCCGCGGCGTATTCTGTGCTGAGCACCGGTGATGCAGTGCGAAGTGACTGTTTATGGATTCTGATTTCTTCAAAACTCAACGTGATCTAGGCATAGATCTGGTCACGGAGTTGCGTGCGGTCGGGTTTGTTGACGTTGCCGAGATCGGGCGGGGTGGTTTCGGTGTTGTGTATCGCTGCACCCAACCAGGGCTGGACCGCGTGGTGGCGGTGAAGGTCCTGACCTGCGAGCTGGAGGAGAATCGAGAGCGTTTCCTTCGTGAGCAGCGGGCGATGGGTCGATTGACCGCGCATCCGAACATCATGGAGGTGCTCGAGGTCGGCGAAACCCCCACCGGCCAACCGTACCTGGTCATGCCGTATCACTGCCAAGGTTCGCTGGACGCACGGATCCGCCGCGATGGCCCGCTGCCGCTGGAGGAGGTGCTGCATGTGGGGGTGAAGCTGGCGGGTGCGCTGGAAGCGGCGCATCATGCAGACATCTTCCACCGCGACGTCAAACCGGCCAACATCCTGCTCACCGATTACGGCGAGCCGACGCTGAGCGACTTCGGCATCGCTCATCTGACCGGGGGTTTTCAGACATCCACTGGCACGGTGACCGGCTCCCCGGCGTTCACCGCACCCGAGGTCCTCAACGGGGAGCCGACCAGCCGGGCGTCGGACGTCTACGGGCTCGGTGCGACGTTGTTTTGTGCGCTGACCGGTCACGCCGCCTTCGAGCGCCGCAGCGGCGAACAAGTCGTGGCCCAGTTTCTGCGCATCACCGCCCAACCGGTACCCGACCTGCGCGAGCGTGGCATCCCCGAAGACGTCAGTGCCCTCATCGAGGCCGCGATGTGCCGGGACCCCCAGGACCGCCCCACGGCCGCGCTGTTCGGCGAGCAGTTACAGCTGCTCCAGCTCACGCACGGCTTCGCCGTCGACCAGATGGCACTGCACGTCGAACAAGGCAGCAGACCAGCGGTGGCGCCCGCCCAGGTGACCGGCATTCCCGCAGCCAGGGGCGTTGGGCAGCGGGAGGGAACAGGAAACCTGCCGCCGGAGCTGACCAGTTTCGTGGATCGGCGTAGCCAGGTGCTAGAGGCGAAGAACCTGCTGTCGAGGTCGTCTCTGGTAACGCTGACCGGGATCGGTGGGGTCGGCAAGTCACGGCTCGCGCTGCGGATCGCCCACAAACTGCAGCGAGATTATGCCGACGGCGTCTGGCTGATCGAGCTGGGTGAGTTGCGCGATCCGTCGTTGTTGGCCGATGTCGTAGCCGCCGCGTTCGGTGTGCGGCAGGTCGGCCGACCGATGCTCGAGGTCCTGATACAACACCTGTTCACCCGCGAGGTGCTGCTGGTGCTCGACAACTGTGAGCACATGATCGAAGCAGTCGCGAAACTGGTCGAATCACTGTTGCGCGCGTGCCCGAAGACGCGGATCCTCACCACCAGCCGCGAGTCCCTGGGTCTGGGTGGGGAAGCCGTGCTTCCGGTGCCACCGCTGAGTTTTCCCGATCCGCGTAGCGGGTCGGCGGTGCGGGGTGCGGCTGGTTACGAGGCGGTGACATTGTTCGCCGAGCGTGCCGCCGCGGCGGTGCCGGGCTTTCACCTTGACGAGGACAATCGCAACAGCGTGGCCAGGATCTGCGCCCGGCTCGATGGGTTGCCCTTGGCGATCGAACTGGCTGCGGCGCGGCTGCGTACCATGTCCCCTGAGCAGATCCTGACACGACTGACAGATCGGTTTGCCGTGCTGACGCGCGGGCGACGGGATGCGCCGACCCGACAGCAAACGCTGGGCTGGTGCATCGGCTGGAGCTATGACCTGTGCACACCGACCGAACAGCGACTGTGGGGGCGGCTGTCGGTATTCGCAGGAAGCTTCGAACTCGACGCCGCCGAAGATGTCTGCGGCACCGACCTGACCGAGCCGCAATTCCTCGATGCGTTGTCGGCTCTGGTGGACAAGTCGATCCTGATTCGGGAAGAGTCCGGCGCTGCGGTGCGCTTCAGGATGCTCGAAACCGTGCAGGAATACGGGAGTCAGAAAATCATCGAGGCCGGCGAGTACACCGATCTTCGTCGCCACCACCGCGACTGGTACGAACGGCTAGCACTCGACGCGGAAGCCGACTGGGTCAGCCCCCGCCAACTGAATTGGATCATCCAGCTCGAGCGCGAGCTACCGAACCTGCGCAAAGCGCTGGAGTTCAGCATCGCAGACCGCAACGCAGCCGGCCTACGCACCGCTGCTGCGCTATTCAGCTTTTGGTTTTCGAGTGGGCGGCTCACTGAGGGAATCCGTTGGTGCGAGCGTGGACTGGCCAGTACACGCGGCGAAGCGACCGACCGCGCCAAAGCCCTGTTCACTATCAGCGCTTTCGCCGCGCAATTGGCAGACATTGCGGCCGCAACCAGTCGCGCAGCCGAGTTGCGCGTCCTCGCCGAGCAGCAGCCAGCCGACCCCACGATTGGCGCCCTGCTCGCCTACGCAGACGGTACCGCCGCGATCAGCAGTGGCGATCTGGCTCGCGCAGGCGTCCGGTTGAACGATGCCGTCGAAGGATTCAGTGCCCCCGATGACCTTGCATTCCACTTGAGGGCACTGGTTCTACTGGGCTGGAGTCGTGTCCTACAGGGGGATATGCCCAGCGGCGTCGCCTGCCTGGAAAAGGTGCTGACTGTTCCGGATGCGCACCGCGACACCGAGATCCGGGCACGGGCACTGCGACCCATGGCGCTGGCGGCCTGGCAACAGGGTCAGCACGAGCAGGCTGAGCGACACTTGGATGAGGCTCTTCGATTGGTGCGACCGGTGGTCGATCCGCTCGTCGCTTCGGTGTGTGTGGAGTTACTGGCATGGATGGCCGCCGAGAAGCGTGACGCCCGGCGGGCCGCCGTGCTGTTGGGTGCGGCCTACGGGCTCGGTCACGCGGTCGGTTCCAGCATCATGTTTCCCCATATGGCTGCCTACCATGAGCAGTGCGAGCAATGCGCGCGTGATGTTCTCGGCAGGCGGGGCTATGAGTCCGGCTATCGGGAGGGCGCCGCGATGAGTTTCCAGGCAGCGGTCGACTTCGCGCTGCGGGAGCAGCCTCGAGCCATGGCACAGTCAGATCGTGGCTCGGCGAGCCTGACCAAGCGCGAGCGGCAAGTCGCCGACCTCATCGCGGAAGGACTGACCAACAAGGCGATCGCCGCCCGACTGGTGATCTCACAGCGCACAGCAGAAGGACATGTAGAGCACATCCTCACCAAACTGGGATTCACCTCACGAGCACAGATCGCCATCTGGGCCGCAGAACACTCCGGCAATAAGGTCTAGTAGAGGGTCGGAATACGCCAGAAACCTGCCGTGAGTTCAGTTTTCGCTGGTGACGGCTGCTGGTCTGCGCCGGATCAGCGGTCCCTCGATGTGGCCTGGTCGTGGTCTCGGAGTAGCCGCAGGATTGTGGCTGGGGAGGGGTGCTGGCCTTTCTTCTTGCCCTTGGTGATGACGAGGCGGGCGGCGATGTCGCGGAGGCTGTGGTCGTGTTCGCGCAGGTGTAGTGCCATGGACAGCATGGCGTCGTCTACGACGGCGGCGCCGCCGATGGCTTTGCCGCGTTTGCGGGCGGATTCATGGCCTTCGAGGGTGCGGTCGCGGATGTATTCGCGTTCCATTCCCGACAGGCCCTCTCGAGCAGCATCGGATGGCGCAATCGGACAGGGCGATCTGTTTCGGTAGGGCGCCGACCGGTTGAGAGCCGACCGCACCAACACGCAGTACGCGCCGGACACAAAGTAGTCGAGGGACTTTACCTATCCTCCGATGGTTCTGTGAGCTTCCGTCCCGCTCCGATCGATGCTCAGGATCGGCGACCGAGTGCCTGCAACCTCTCGAGTCCGAGCAGCCATGACGGCGCTGTCCGGAGCGCGTCTCAGCACTGCGCGACGTTCGCCTGGGCCAGCCATGCGTTGCCTGCTTCCAGGATGGCCGCCTCCTGCTTGCTGAAGCGAGTCGGGTAGGTGCCGATCACCGGGTGCCCGGCGGTTTCGAGCAGGTAGGCCAGCGCCGCGTACTCCCGAGGATGACGACCGGAAAGCGACTCCGCGTCGATGTCCGGGGCACCTGCGACACCGAACGGGTAGGTGAATCCGCCCATGTCGTAGACGGAGTCACGATGCTCGATGCGCCAGATCCCATCACGTCGGCTCACGCGGTCGAGGAATCGGTTGTGGATGGTCGCGCCGATCCCCGCACCAGCGAGCTCCGCGAGGAGGATCGCGTTGGTCTCGACAAACGCGCCATCGCCCGCGAAGCGGATGGTGGGAGCGCCGATGAAGTGCTTACTACGCAGCGGCCCGTGCCCCATACGACGAGCGGCGTCGATGAAGTCGTGGGCAGAGCCGCAGAACCACAGGATCCTCAGCGTGGCGTCTTCATGGAACAAGCCGGCCAGCTCGTCCCACTGCTCCTTGTCCCGATGGATCCAGCCTGTCATCAACTCGCTGATCGCCCAGCGGTCTTCGATTCGGTTGTCGCTCATGGCTTCCCACCATGCCTCAACACACCTCAGCCCGCACCCCTACCGGGCGGGCAGACCGGCATAGCCTGCCGTGTCGGCAGCACTCCGCCACTGTCGCGGATCGGCCGAGCCGCATGGTGCCCTCGACGTACTGCATCGCAATCCCACAGCCGATAGCCCTCGATGCCACGGTCGTACCGTCGGCGGTTGCAAGGAATCTCGAGCATGGCGGCCAGGCCTTCTTCACACATCGGCACCAACCAGAACGTGCCATCCCACAGAGCCCGAACCAAAACCGTTCACGCAACCACCCGGCACTACCCCACCGCCGCGTGATGCAACTCCCGATGCTCGATCCACGGACGCTGCCGCTCCTCCTCACTCATCGCCAACAACTCACGCAACTTCCCCCACGCCACCTCATCGGTCGGGGTATAGATCTGCATCCACGCATGCGGCAACGACGGCAAGGACATACTCGTCAAGAACATCTCCAACTCCCCCACCGCCAAATTACGGATCTGCTTCGTCCGACTCGCCGGAACCGCCACATCATTACGAGCCCACAAAGACGCGAAAGTCTCACTCTCCGAACACAAATCGGAGATGAAACCCTCCCAACCCGGATCACCCAGATTCTTCGCATACGAACCACGCAGATAACCGACCATACGCCGCAAGTCATCCCAATTATGGTGATAGGTATTGCAGCACTCCGGAGTCAGGAACACCCGACGAGCCACATTCCGTTCACCCAGCAGGAAACCCGGGCACAGTGCCTCATAGGACTTATTGTGAGCCAGCACGTCATAACGCGGACTGAGCACCACACCCGGCAACGGCTCCAAATGATCCAAAATCACCTGAAGCTCTTCCGGCAGAGCGGTTCCCGCGTACGCGGTCGGCACCGTCGGCACATCCGCAAGCCGGTACAGATGCGCCTTCTCTGCCGCATCCAACGACAAAGTCCGCGCCACCGCATTCAACACCTGCACGCTGACATTAATTTGGCGCCCCTGTTCCAGCCAGGAGAACTTCGGAAAGGGGTGCATATGGGCCAGCCGAGCCGCACCCTCCGCGGGAGGGACAAACATACAGGTCAGAAGCTATTCTTGGCTTGGTGTCACCTTCCGGCACATCCGATCTGGATGTATAGCGCGCTTGACGCGACCCGGTCTCAGAGGGCCAATTGTGTGAAACGCCGAACTTGCCGCGAGACACGCCGCGCCCGCGAGCATCATTCGTGCCGAATCCGGCGGCAGCCACAGTCATAACGCAGATCGTCAATGATCCCGCCCGCTTCGTCGTCTTCGCGGTGCCCCCGCCCCCAGTTTCCCGCACGGGGCGCGTAGCCTGCTGAACTGCTCAGTGGCGCTGAGCATCTCCACCTCCGGGCACCAGTGGCATACCTGGCTAGATAGGTGTAGGTACCTGAGGGTGCGCCATTTGCGCCGAGGCCGCAGCAGGCAGTGGAGTCTGCCGGACGTAGCCAATCGGATAGCGCCGAAACACCTCCACACCCTGGAAGCCGGGACCGATACGTTGTCCGATCGCAGAGTGGATGGCGACGCCTTCGCCGTCGCTGGATCGTCGCGTCACAACCACTCGTGCAGGACCTCCGCGATACGCCGGAGCGCCGCATCGGTGGTCATCCGCCAGTGTGTCGTGGCAATCGGGTGGTTGTGCACGGAACCCGCCACTGCGGCCGACCAGGTCGCGGCGCCGACGGAACCCGTCGGATCATCGTGGGCCGCGGCGAAGTAGACGAGGTCCCCGCCGAAAGACCGCGCACGATATGCCGCGCTGAGAGCCGCCGAACCGATAGCCGCGCTCACGACCCGTTCGATCCGCGCGGCCCCGAAGGATGCGAACGGCTCGGGGAGCGTGCTCAACCGCTGTGCCAGCTGGGTCACTTCCACGGTTTCGTCCAGGCCGAATTCCGCGGCCTGATCGCCGAGCAGTCCACCGAGCAGTTCCGGCGCCGTTACCTCGATCCCCGCGAGGGTGGATTCGGCGGCGGTGTCGAGTAGTCGACTGTCCATCATGCCCAGCAGCGCGACCTGCGCGCCCTCGTCCTGGAGTTGGACGGCCATGGCATGCGCGAGCACACCGCCGAGTGACCAGCCGAGCAGGTGGTAGGGACCCGCCGGTTGCACCGCACGAACGTGTTTGACGTAGAGCCGCGCCCAATCCTCTATCGAATCCGGCAGTGGGGCCGCCGAACCCAGCGCGGGTGACTGCAGACCGTAGATGGGCCGATCCGCCTCGAGGTGGGCCGCCAGCCCGGCGAACGACCACGCGATGCCCCCGATCGGATGGATGCAGAACAGTGGCTCGGCGGTGCCAGAGGTTCGCAGCGGCAACAGCACATCGAATGCCGCGTCGGCACCGGCACCCTCTGCGCCCCGCGCACGCAACTCCGCGACGATGCCCGCCGGGGTGGGGGCGGTGAACGCCCACATGACCGGAATCGTTTGGGCCACCGCGTCGCTCAACCGAGCCGTCAGCTTGGTCGCGATCAGCGAATTTCCGCCGAGTTCGAAGAAGTTGTCATCCAAGCCGATGCGATCGAGACACAGTACCTCCGCGAAAATCTCGCAGACCATGGTCTGCAGCGGTGTCGTCGGTGCGCGGTAGGCGCGGGTCGCGAGTTCCGGTTCGGGCAATGCCGCGCGGTCGAGTTTGCCGACCTGGGTCAACGGGACGTCGTCGAGGACCACGATCGCCGCGGGCACCATATGCAACGGCAAGGTCCGTGCGGCCCAGCGGATCAGCCGATCCGGATCGATCACCCGGTCCGGGGCGGCAACCACGTACGACACCAGAACCGCTGCCCCAGTGGAATTCTCCCTGCCCACCGTGACGGCGAAATCCACTTCCGCATGGGCGGCCAGTACCGCGTCGATCTCGCCGAGTTCGATTCGGAAGCCACGAATCTTCACCTGGAAATCGGTACGGCCCCGGTAGTTGAGCTCGCCGTCGGCATTCCATGCCACTAGATCGCCGGTGCGATACATCCGGGCACCCGACTGGAACGGGTTGGCGACGAAACGATCCGCCGTCAGGTCAGCGCTACCGAAGTAGCCCCGCGCCAACTGCACTCCGGCCAAGTACAACTCACCCGCGACGCCGACCGGAACCGGCCGCAACCGCGAATCCAGTACATACACCTGACTGTTCCACACCGGCCGACCGATCGGCACGGCCGGTTCATCGAACGGGCCCACCTGATGGCTGGTGATCGACACCGCCGCCTCGGTCGGGCCGTACAGGTTGTACAGCGCTGTCTCCGGCGCCGCCGCCTCGAAACGGCGCGCCAGCGCGGCAGGCAGGGTCTCGCCGATGGCCAGCACCCGACGTAACGAATCCGGCAGCCGACCCGTCAGTAATGCGTCCAGCATCGACGGCACCGCGTGCAGCGTGGTCACGCCCTCACGTGCCATCAGTTCGTTGAGGTACACCGGGTCGCGGTGGCCGTCCGGCGCGGCGATCACCAGGCGACCGCCGCAGACCACGGCCGACCAGAATTCCCACACCGACAAATCGAACGTCGCCGCCGTCTTCAACAACACCGCGTCATCGATCGTCAATCCGAATTGCGCTGTCTTCCAGACCAACTGATTGACAATCGCGCCGTGTGAGACCGCGACACCCTTCGGGCGGCCCGTGGAACCCGACGTGAAGATCACATAGGCCGCGTGCTCGGCGCGCAGCGGCGCAATCCGCTCACCGTCGGTGATCGGGGCCGCGTCCACCGCGGACAGGTCCAGTCGATCCAGCAGCACCACCGGCGCGGCGGAGGTCCCGAAACCCGCATCGGCATTCGTCAGTACACAAATCGGTGCGGCCGTCCCCAGAATGTAGTCGGTGCGCTGCGCGGGTTGATCCGGATCGACCGGCACGTACACACCACCGGCCTTGCTCACCGCATACATCGCGACGACCAGATCCACCGAACGCCGAATAGCCAACGCCACCCGCGACTCCGGGCCGACACCCAATGAAATCAAGTACCGCGCAACCTTGTTCACGCGTCCGTCGATCTCACCGTAGGTGATCGGAGTACCATCGGCAGCAACGAGCGCCGTCGACCCCGGTGTGGCAGCGACAGTCTCGTCCAGCAACGACACCAACGTGGTGGCCGTATTCACCTGGTGCGCGGTGTCGTTCCACCCCGCGAGGATCCGTGCACTTTCTTCGGTCGCGAACAGATCGATCGCATCGACCGGTACCCGCGGATCCGCGATCACGGCATCCAGCACCCGCACGAACCGGTCCACGAAACTCTGCACCGTCGACTCGTCGAACAGGTCCGTGGCGTAGGTGAAGTAGCCGCCGATACCCGTCGGCACTCCGTCCTCGTCGTAGCTGTCGGCCATGATCACATGCAGATCGAACTGCGACAGCTGTCGATCCGTTTCCAACCCCTCCACGGTCAAGCCCGGCAACTCCATCCTGGCCGGGGCCAGATTCTGGAACGACAGCCCCACCTGGAACAGCGGATGTCGCGCCGTCGAGCGCGCCGGATTCAGCACTTCGACCAACCGCTCGAAGGGCACATCGGCATGGGCGAACGCTTGGACGTCGATATCACGTTGCCGCGCAAGCAATTCCGTGAAACCCGCATCCGCATCCACCCGGGTACGGAAGACCAGGGTGTTGACGAACATACCGATCAGATCGTCCAGTACCGCCTCGCCCCGACCCGCTATCGGTGTGCCGATCGCAATATCGTCGGTGCCCGACAATCGGGCCAGCAACACTGCCAACGCGGTATGGACAACCATGAACAGCGTGGCACCCTCGGCCCGCGCCAGCCCTGCCAGCGCGGCATGCGCGCGCGCATCGATGCGCAGCTCCACTCTGCCGCCGGCGAACGACTGCACCGCGGGCCGCGGCCGATCTCTCGGCAACTCCAGCTGATCCGGCAGGTCGGCGAGGGCCCGCCGCCAGTAGGCGATCTGCTCGGCCGCCATCGACCCCGGCTGGTCCTCACTGCCGAGCAACGCACGTTGCCACACCGTGTAATCCGCGTACTGCACGGCCAACGGCGACCAATCCGGGGCCTGCCCCAGCGCGCGAGCCGCATATGCCGACGCCAGATCACGCGTGAGAGGACCACCGGAGTAGCCATCACCCGCGATGTGATCGACGACCATGGCCAGCACGAATTCGCCGGCCGCGACCCGGAACAGCACGGCGCGAACGGGCACCTCGGCAGTCACGTCGAAACTCGTCGAAACCAATTCCAGCACAGCCGATTCCACCTCGGCGGCACCGACGGTCCTGACCTCCAGCCGCGGCACGACGGAGTGTCCGGGAGGCAGGATCACCTGCACCGGATCCGCTGCGCCCGAGTCACCGACCGCTGGCTGCGGATATACGGTTCGCAGGATCTCATGTCGCACAACGACATCGGTGAAGGCCTGCCCCAGCGCAGCGATATCCAGATCGCCTGTCAAGCGGATCGCGACCGGAATGTTGTAGGCGGTCGAGTCGGTATCGAACCTGTTGAGGAACCACATCCGCTGCTGTGCGGGCGAGAGCGGAATACGTTCCGGCCGTGGGCCCGCGACCAGGGCGCGGCGACTCCCGGTACCGGTGAGCTGCGCCACCTCCCGCGCACAACCCGCTACGGTGGGCGCGGCGAACAGCACACGCACCGGTACCCGGGAATCCAGCGCGACGCCGAGGCGAGCTGTCACCCGCGTGGCGAGCAGCGAATTGCCGCCCCGCTCGAAGAAATTGTCATCGGCGCCGATCCGCTCGACGCCGAGCACCTCGGCGAAGATACCGGCCACGGCCCGTTCCGCCATCGTCGACGGTTCCCGGTAGGTGCGCGCCGCGAACTGCGGTTCGGGGAGGGCATTTCGGTCGAGCTTGCCGACCGGGGTCAACGGAATCTCGTCGAGCACCACGACCGACGCGGGAACCATATGCGATGGCAGGCTCCGCGCTGCCCACCGCGCCAGGTGATCCGGATCCAGCGACCGGCCCAGCACATAGGACACCAGAACCGTGGCTCCGCTGGGGTTTTCGCGCCCCATGGTGATCGCGTAGTCCACGTCGGGGTGCGCGGCGAGCACCGCGTCGATCTCGCCGAGCTCGATGCGGAAGCCACGGATCTTGACCTGGAAATCCGTACGGCCCAGGTACTCCAACTCCCAGCCGGTAGCCACCTCGACCCATCGGACCAGATCGCCGGTCCGGTACATCCGATCGCCCGGCACACCCCATGGATTCGCGACGAAACGTTCCGACGTCGAGCCGGAACGCCCGTGATAGCCGCGGGCGAGCGCCGGGCCCGCCAGATACAGCTCACCGGTGACACCTGCGGGCACCGGGTGCAACCGCTCATCGAGCACCGCCGCCCACCCGCCGGGTATCGGACGGCCGATCGTTACCCGTTGTCCCGCAAGCAGAGTGGTGTAGGTGGCGCCGATCGTCACCTCGGTCGGACCGTATCCGTTGATGAAGCGGCGACCGGGCTGCCACCTGGCCAGCAGTTCGGGTGTGGTGGCCTCGCCACCTGCGGACACCACCTCCAAGTCGTCCAGGCTGGAGGGATCTACTGTGCCGAGCAGCGCCGGGGTGATGATCGTATGCGTCACCCGTTCGCCGCGCAGCAGGTCGTGCAGTTCGGTGCCGCCGACGATATCCGGTGCGGCGATCACCAGGGTGGCGCCGCTGTAGAAGGCGCTGGACCACTCCTCGACCGATTGGTCGAAACTCGGCGAACACACGTGCAGCATCCGATGTTGCGCCCCGAGTCCGAGCATGTCGACGGTGTGGCCGATGAGTCCACCGAGCCCGGCGTGGGTGACGGCGACCCCCTTGGGTAATCCCGTCGACCCCGACGTGTAGATCACATAGGCCGGATGCGATATGCGCAGCGGCGCACGGCGGTCCGCGTCGGTCACCGCGGCCGCCGAGTGGGCGGCGCAGCGAGCTAGCACCGCGGGATCATCGAACACCAGCCAATCCACCGCGTCGGGTAGATCGGCCTGCTGAGCGACCGTAATGCCCATCACCGCACCGGAATCGGTCACCATGTGCCGCACCCGGTCCACCGGATAGGTCGGATCGACCGGCAGATACGCGCCACCCGCCTTGGCAACCGCCCATACCGCGGCGATCATCTCGTACGAACGTCGCATCGCCAGCGCCACCACCGTCTCCGGCGCGACACCTCGATCGATCAGTACGCGCGCCAGACGCGACGACAGCTCGTCGAGCTCACCGTAGGTGTACGGCCGCCCGGCATCGCGCACCGCGACGCGATCACGCCCGAATTCGACTCCCCTGGCCAGCAGATCCGGCAGCAGCCCGACGGTAACCGGGGCGCCGCCGCCCATCCGGGTCAGCCACTCGTACTCGTCGTCGGCCAACAACGGCAGATCGCTCACCCGCGTCGTGGGCGTGTCCGCGATCCCCGCCAGCACTCGAACGAACCGCTGGGCAACCATCTCCGCCGTACCGTCATCGAAAAGATCACGCACGAAAGACATCTCGCCGCGTATCTGGGCCGAGTCACCATCGGCGGCCGAGATGGCCAGTGCCAGATCCCCGACCGCATCCGGCGGACTCTCGAACGACAGAGCCACCTGGAACAGGGGATGCCGACCCAGCGACCGCCGCGCTCCCAGCAGATCGACCAACTCGTCGAACGGAATACCGGCGTGCGCGAACCCTTGCAGTTCATCCCGGTGTGCGTCCGGTAGGAGGTCGACGAAGCGCGCGCACCGATCCACGCGGGTACGCAGCACCAACTCGGCTCGGTGGCTGCCCGGCGTCGGTGTCCCGATCGCGATGTCGTCGGTGCCCGATAGTCGTGCGAGCACTACCGCCAATGCCGTGCGCACCACCGCGGACCAGGTCACGCCCGCCGTGCGCGCGAGGCGTCGTAGACCCAGGTGCACCTCGTTCGGCACCGAGAACTCCACCCGCCCACGGACATCGGACCGTACCGCGATGCGCGGCCGCTGCGTTGGCAGCTCCAACCGATCGGGCAGCCCCGCCAACGCGGTGCGCCAGTACCGGGACCTGGTGATCGGGTCGTCCATTTCGGCGGCGAACAGCAGCACGATATCGGCCGCGGTACGGTCCGGTGTCGCGAGCAGATCGCCGAGCACGCGGCGCAGCCGATCGCCTACCGCCTGCGCCGTCGCGTCGGCGACGATATCGCGCCGGTACTTGACCTGCACCAGCGTGCGGGTATCCAGGAAGACCACAACGGTGATCGGATAGTGCGTGAAGTCGGCCCCGCGCATTTCCTCGATCCGCAACCCGTCGATGGCGCCGCTGGCCTGCTGTAGCCCCTCGGCGTCGACCGGGTAGGACTCGAAGACCAGCATCGTGTCGAACAACTCGCCACGGGGGATGGCAGCCGACGGAGCTTGCGTAGACGGCGGGGTGGGTGAGCACAGCGGGATGGCAGCCGACGGAGCCTGCGTAGTCGGCGAGGTGGGTGCGGACAACCCGGCGATGCGCTGGATCGCGGCGAGTCCTAGGTGGTGATGATCCAGCAGTGACGCCTGTTCGGCTTGCAACCCGTCCACCAGGGCCCGCACCGTCGTGTCCGGATCGAACCGGATCCGCACCGGGATGGCATCCACGAACAGACCGATCATGTCGCCGATACCGTCGAGTTGCGGTGGTCTGCCGGAGACGGTCGCGCCGAATACGACATCGTCGCGTCCGGTGCTTCCGGCGATGACCAGACCCCATGCCGCCTGTATCACCGTATTGGCGGTGACCTCGGCCGTAGCCGCGTACGCGGTGAGCGCCGAGGTCTGTGCGGTCGACAGCTCGAATTCACAGAGACCGAACCCGTCGCCAGTTGCCGCGGGCCACGCCAGTTCAGGGGCGAGCATGGTCGCGGTGGCGCCGGTCAACATGTCCGACCAGGCGCGTTCCGCGGCCACCCGGTCTTGCTGCGCGATCCACCGCAAGTAGTCGCGGTAGGGCCGGACCGGTGCGAGCAGTGACGTGTCGCCGCCGGTCGCGTACAGGACCAGGAGCTCCTTCATCAACAACGGCATCGACCAGCCGTCGAGCAAGATGTGGTGTCCGGTCAACACGAGGTGGCTGTGTTTGCCCACCCCGCCGACTCCGCAAGCTCCGTCGGCTGCCATCCCCCTGTGCTTACCCACGGCGGTGTACACGGTGAACCGCAGCAGCGGCGCCACCGCCGGATCGAATCCGCGCCGCCGCTCGGCAACCAGCAGGTCCGGCAGCTCGGCATCGGATACGCCGTCGACAATCTGCCACGGCACCTCGACCCCGTCCACCACCAGCTGCACCGGCGTCCCGTCGACCGTGGGTACGAAGGCCGACCGCAGGTTCGCGTGCCGGTCCAGAATGGTCTGCGCGGCTCGACGCAACCGACCCATATCCAGCTCGCCGGTCAGCCGCGCCGCCAGCTGGATGATGTAGGCGTCGGTCGAATCGTCGAGTAGCTCGATAAGCACCTGCAGGGAGCCCTGCAGCGGTGACAGCGGCAGCACATCCGACAGTCCAGGATGGTTCCGCCGCCACTGGTCCAACTCCACCTGCGAGACCCGCACCAGCGGCACATCCGACGGAGTCAGACCGCCGGCAGCCGGATCCTTCGAGTGGTCGGCAATCGCGGTGAGCGCGGCCAGCCAGTCCTCGGCCAGCTCCCGCACCGCCGCCTCGCCGAGAATCGCGGCGGCAAAGGCGAACGACGCCACCATCCGCGGGCCGTCCGCGGTATCGCTGACGAGCGTGTTGATGTCGATCACCGCGGACAGTGGCAGGTCCGGATTCGGCTCTGCGGCAACGGCTCCCAGTTCTCCAGTCGGCAACCAGCCGGCATCCGACAGGCCGTCGACCACCGCACCGGCGGAGACGCGGCCGAGATAGTTGAAGCTGATCTGCCCGAGATCGCCGGCCAGCGCGTCGGCGGTATCGGGATTCAGATGCCGCAGTAGGCCGAAACCGATGCCTCGATCCGGCACGGAAAGCAGTTGCTCCTTCACCGATTTCAGCACCGCGGCGGTCGCCTCGCCCCCGGCGAGGGCGGCCTCGGCGTCGATCCCGGACAGGTCGATGGCCACCGGACTGATGCTGGTGAACCAACCAACCGTGCGGGTCAGGTCAGCGCCGGGCACCGCGTCTTCCTCGCGACCGTGCCCCTCGAGCCGCAGCCGAGTGACCGGAGCATCGATACCGCGCCGCGCCCGCCAAGTACGCAGCGCCAGCGCCAGCGCCGCGAGCAAACTGTCGTTGGCACAGCCCTGATACAGCGCGGGAACCTTGGTGAGCACCGCGTCGGCGACCTCGACCGGAACCCGGATATCGAATACGCCCCTGGTCTGAAAGGTATCGGCGACTGGATCCAGCGCACGCGCGCCGAGCAGCGGATCCGGCGCGGCCAACACCCGCTGCCAATAACCGACCTCCTCGGCACGGTCTGTCGCAGCGGCCGCTTCCACCAAGGCGTGCGCCCAGCGCCGGAACGAGGTGCCGACGGTGGGCAGCGCAACCGGCTGCCCGGCAGTGCGCTGTGCCCACGCCAGCACCAGATCCGGGATCAGGATGCGCCACGACACACCGTCGATCGCATAGTGATGGACCGCGACGGCGACAGCATCGCGCGCATCGGGCCTGCGCAGCCACGTGAACGTGATCATCCGGCCCGCGGCGGGATCCAACGTGGCCAACGCGGAATCCATGGCCGCGTTGGCAATTCGGTTCAGCTCGGTCTGGTCGACACCAGCGGGCACCTCGACCTCGGCTACCAGCGCGTCGACCTCGACGGCACCACGCGCCAACACCTCGAACCGCCACGACCCGTCCACCTGCCACACCCGCGAGCGCAGCACATCATGATGATCGAGCACCGCGCCGACAGTGGCCAGCACACCTGCTCGATCGATTCCCTCCGGCAAGCCGAGCACCATGCTCTGGGCGAACCGACTGAACGAACCATTGGCGAGGAACCAAGCCAGCACCGGGGTCAGCGGAACCACGCCGACACCACCGCCGGGCAACTCCGCCAGAACCATTGCGGCCGACTCGTCACCAACCACGGCAACACGGGCCAACCCCGCGACTGTCTTGTGCTCGAACACATCCCGCGCGGTGAACACCATCCCCGCCGCCTTGGCCCGCGACACCAACTGGATCGACATGATGCTGTCACCACCGACCGAGAAGAACGAATCGTCCACCCCGACCCGCTCCACACCCAACACCTGCGCGAAGAGCTCGGCAAGCCGCGACTCCACCGCGCCGACTGGAGCACGCGATACCGTCGTCGTGAATACCGGCTCCGGCAACGCTTTACGATCCAGCTTGCCATTCGAAGTCAACGGAACCCGGTCCAGCACCACAATCGCCGCGGGCACCATATGCGAGGGCAGAATCTCCGCCGCATACTCCCGCAGCCCGACCGGATCCACGACCCGCCCCGGCGCCGCGAGTGCATACGACACCAACGCCGTTGCACCACCGGGCATTTCACGACCCAGCGTGACCACGAAATCGATATCGCCATGCCGGCCGAGCACCGCATCGATCTCGCCGAGCTCGATACGGAAACCGCGGACCTTCACCTGGAAATCAGAGCGACCCACATAGTCGAGCTGCCAATCCGCCGACGGATGGGCCACATTCCCCGCCCGATCCTCGGGCGCCGCGTACCAGCGCACAAGGTCGCCGGTGCGATACATTCGCGAACCCGGCCCACCCCAGGGATTGGCGACAAACCGATCCGCGGACAACCCGGCGCGGTTCCAGTAGCCACGAGCCAACGCGGCACCGGCCAGATACAGCTCACCCGCAACCCCGGGCGGTACCGGATTCAACCGCGGATCCAGCACGAACGCCGAGCTACCCAGAATCGGCTTGCCGATCGTGATGTGCTGCCCCGCAACCAGTTCCACATTCGACGACATGACCGTCGCCTCGGTCGGACCGTAGGCGTTGAACAACCGGCGGCCCGGCTGCCACTTGGCCAACAGCTCCGGGGTCAGCACATCCCCGCCCACGAAAAGCACTTCCAACTGGTCCACACCGGCCGGGTCGACCGTGCCGAGCACCGCGGGAGTGATGATCGTGTGCGTCACCCCCTCGGTCCGGAGCAACTCACCGAGCTCCGGTCCGCCCAGGACAGTCGACGGCACGATCACCAACGTTGCCCCGACCGAGAACGCGCACATCCATTCCATCACCGACGGATCGAAACTCGGTGAACAGATATGCAGGTACCGATGGTGCGGCTCGAGCCGGTACTGACCGACCGAATGTTCGACCAAACCGCTCAACCCGCCATGGGTTACCGCGACTCCCTTGGGCAAGCCCGTCGAGCCCGAGGTGTAGATCACGTAGGCCGGATGCTGCGTGCGTAACGGCACGATCCGCTCGCCATCGGTCACCGTGTCGGCGGACTTGCCGGCGCACAACACCGCGGTCGCCGGTGCATCCAGCACCAGCCAATCCACCTCATCGGGCAACCCGTCGACATACTCGGACTCGGTAATGCCCAGGGTCGCACTGGAGTCGGTCAACATGTGCCGCACTCGATCCGCGGGATGAGCCGGGTCGACCGGCAGGTGCGCACCACCGGCCTTGGCGATCGCGACTGCTGCCAGCACCATCTCGTAGGAACGGGGCAGCGACACCGCGACCGGCAGTTCGGGACCGACACCCCGATCGATCAACACTCTCGCCAACCGCGAGGACTGTTCGTCGAGTTCGCCATAACTGATCGACCGACCCTGGTATCGCACCGCAACCCGGTCCCGGCCCAGCGCGACTCCACGGGTCAGCAGGTCAGGCAGCAATCGGGGCGACCGCACATCGTCGTCGTGCACCCGGGTCAGCAGGGCCAGTTCGTCGTCGCCGAGCAGTGGCAGGTCACCGACCGGGTCCCCGGGTCGGTGCACCGCGGCCGCCAGCAGCCGGAGGAATCGCTCGGCGAAGACCTCCACGGTACGACGGTCGAACAGATCGGGCGCGAAGGAGAGGTTCGCGGCGATGCCCGCGCGGTCTCGGTTCTCCCGAATGTGCAGGGACAGATCGAACAACCCGCGGCCGATAGGAGTCCGATCACCAGCGGACAGCATCACCTGTACCAGCGGGTGACGCGCATCCGACCGGACCGGATCCAGTAATGCCACCAACCCGTCGAAGGGCAGGTCTGCTCGTGCGAATGCCTGTAGGGCAATGTCTTTCGCCTTCGCAAGCAGATCATCGAAGGAGATTTCACCCGGCACCCTGGTGCGCAGTACCAGCGTGTTGACCGATCCGCTCGTTTCGATAGGGGTGCCGATCGCGATGTCATCGGTACCCGACAGTCGCGCAAGCAGTACCGCGAATGTCGCGTGTACAACGGTGAACACCGTCGTGTCACGTGTCCGTGCGACCTGATGTAGCCGGTGCTGCAGATCCGCACCGATCTCGAACCCGACGCGGGCTTCCGTAAGGGAGGACACCGCCGGCCTCGGGCGAGCCGTGGGCAGGTTCAGCTCATCCGGAAGCCCCTCGAGCGCGGTGCGCCAGTAGCGCGTCTGCGCGATCAAATCGCCGCGATCATCGAAGATCCGATTGATTTCCGCCGGTGTGCGTTCCGGCGCCACAACGAATTCACCGATCAGCACCCGCAACCGCTCAGCGAGCGCCTGCGCGGTCGCGGTGGTGATCATGTCGCGCCGGTGCTGCACCCGCAGATGTAGTTGGCTACCCAACTCGACCTGGACGGCCACCGGATAGTGGGTGAAGTTCCCACCTTGGAGATCGACGACTTCCAGCCCATCGATCGTCCCATGGGCCTGCCGCAAACCATCGGTGTCGACGGGATACGACTCGAACGCCACCAGAGAATCGAACAATTCACCCACACCAGCGGCGCGCTGAATATCGGCCAACCCGATGTGATGACAGTCGAGCAGCGAAACCTGTTCGGACTGAAGTCCAATCAGCAGTTGCCGCACCGGCGCATCGGAGTCGACCCGAACCCGAACCGGGACGGTGTTCGCGAACAGGCCGACCATTTCGTCGACTCCGTCGACCTGCGGCGGCCGCCCGGAAACCACCGCGCCGAACACAACATCATCGCCGTCGACACAGGCCGCGAGCACCAGACCCCATGCTGCCTGGACCACTGTATTGACGGTGACCTCGGTCGCGGCGGCGAACGTCAGCAGCGCCGCCGTCTCCGCGGGTGACAGGTCGGCGGCGCAAACCCCGTGGCCATCGGCCGTCGTCGCGGGCGGCGGCATGGTCGCGGCCAGCCGAGTCGGTGTCAGACCTGCCAGCGCTCCGCGCCACCTCCGCATGGTGGCGTCCCGGTCGTATCGCGCCAGCCAGGCGAGATAGTCCCGATACGCCCGGACCGGCGGCAGCCGCGTCGAATCACCGTCGGCCGCATAGGAAACCAGTAGTTCCTTCATCAGCAACGGCATCGACCAGCCGTCCAACAGAATGTGATGCGCGGTCAACACCAGATGTACGCGTCCGGAGTCCGTGCGATACACCGTGAATCGCAGCAGCGGCGCCACCGTCGGATCGAATCCGAGGCGCGCTTCGGCGGCCAGTGCCGACGCCGGATCCGCCTCCGGTGTGTCGACAATCCGCCACGGAACCGCCAGACCCTCGGCGACGATCTGGACCGGAGTGCCCGCCGCCGAAGTTCCGAACGCGGCCCGCAGGATCATATGCCGATCCAGCACCGTTTGCGCCGCCCGCCGCAGGCGATCCAGATCGATCACGCCGGACAACTCCACGGCCAACTGCAGCAGATAGGGATCTGCCGAATCATCCGAAACCTGTGTCAGGAAAAGCAATCCGAGCTGCAGGGGCGACAGCGGCAGGACATCGACCAGACCAGGGTGCTCCCGCTGCCAGCTATCGAGCTCCCCCTGGGTGATCCGCACGAGCGGAACATCCGCCGGTGTCAGGCCACCGGCCGCCGGATCGTGTACATGTCCGGCAAGCATGGTCAGTGCGGCCACCCAGTACTCGGCCAACTCCCGCACGCAGGCCTCGTCGAGGATCTCGGACGCATACGCGAACGACGCATTCATCTGCGCGCCTGCGTCGGTATCGGCCACGACCGCGTTGATATCCACCACCGCGGCCGCGGGCATCGCCCGATCTGGGTCGGCCTCCGGGGTGCCCCAGTCGGCGGTCGGCAGCCAACTCCGATCGGTCAGCCCTTCCGGCACGTCGCTCGCGGAAATCCGGCCGAGATAGTTGAAGCCGATCTGGCCCAGCGGACCGCCGAGCTCATCCGCGGTATCGGTGTTGAGATAACGCAGCATGCCGAAACCGATGCCTTTATCCGGCACCGCGAGCAACTGCTCCTTCACCGCCTTGAGCATCGCCGCGGTCACGTCACCGTTGTTCCACACAGCATCGGCGTCGATTCCGGACAGATCGAGCACCACCGGATACATGCTGGTGAACCAGCCGACAGTGCGGTTCAGATCGGCACCGGCAACGGCGGTTTCTTCACGACCGTGCCCCTCGAGCCGTACTCGCGTCGCCGCGGCATCGACACCTCTTTTTGCCCGCCACGTGCGCACCGCCAGCGCCAATGCCGCGAGCAGACCGTCGTTGGCTCCACCGCGATACAGCAGCGGCAACTCGGTCAACACCGCATGGGTGACCTCGGCCGGCACCGCGACGGTGAAACGCCGCACGGTTGCCGCGGTGTCGACGCCCGGGTCGAGTGCCCGCGCGCCCAGCGGCGGGTCAGCGACGGCCAGCACCTGCCGCCAGTACGACAGCTCGCTGGTACGGTCCGCGGCGGTCGCCGCCTCGACCAGACCGTGCGCCCACCGCCGGAACGACGTGCCGACGCCGGGCAGGGTGATCCGGTGCCCACCATCGCGTTGCGCCCACGCGGTCACCAAGTCCGAGATCAGAATGCGCCACGACACGCCATCGATCACGTAGTGATGCGCGGCGATGATCAGCGCATCTCGGCCGTCCGGTCGAGACAGCCAGGTGCATGCGATCATCCGGGCCGACGCCGGGTCGAGCGTGTCCAGAGCGGAATCCATTGCCGCACTGGCAGTTCCGCACAACTCATCAATGTTCAGACCGACGGGCGTGTCGATACGAGTGAGCAGCGCGTCCACGTCCACCGCACCCGGCGGAAGAGTTCGGAGCTGCCATCGCCCGTCGGCAGACCACACTTGTGCGCGCAGCATGTCGTGGTGGTCCAGTACCGCGGCAAGCGTGGCCACCACACCGGCTCGGTCGATGTGCTCGGGTAGGGCGAGCACCATGTGCTGGGTGAACCGGCCGAACGACCGCCCGCCGGCCAGATAGGCGGCCAGCACCGGCGTCAGCGGAATCTCCCCGACACCGCCGCCGGGAAACTCCGCGAGCCTCGGCACGGGCTCGGCACCGACCACCGCGACCCGCGCCAACCCGGCCACGGTGCGCTGCTCGAACACATCCTGGGGGGTGAACACTATCCCTGCCGCACGGGCCCGCGACACCAGCTGGATCGACAGAATGCTGTCTCCACCGGCGGCGAAGAAGGAGTCTTCCGCCCCGACCCGCACGCCGAGCACTTGGGCATACAACTCGGCGAGCCGAGATTCCACGGCGCCCACCGGGGCACGCGACACCGCCGCCTCGAACACCGGCTCGGGCAACGCCTGCCGATCGAGCTTGCCGTTGGAGGTCAAGGGAATCTCGTCGAGCACAACGATCGCGGACGGCACCATATGGCCGGGCAATGCGGCTCCCGCGAAGCGCAGGAGTTCTCCGTTATCGATGGAAGTGCCGTTCTGCGGCAGCACATAGGAGACCAGTACGGTCGCGCCCGAGGGCGCGACCTTGCCGAGAGTCGCGGCATATTCGATATCGGGGTGATCGGTCAGTGCGGCGTCGATCTCACCGAGCTCGATACGGAAGCCGCGGATCTTCACCTGGAAATCCGAGCGGCCCAGATACTCGATTGCGCCATCGGCGATGCGACGCCGCACCAGATCGCCGGTGCGATACATCCGCGCGCCAGGGGTACCGGCTTGCGCGCCGAACGGATTGGCCACGAATCGTTCCGCCGTGAGCGCCGCCCGCCCCAGGTAGCCCTGCGCCAGCGCCGGGCCGGAAAGGTAGAGCTCGCCGGTCACTTCGGCGGGTACCGGCCGCAACCGCGAATCCAGCACCACCGCGCCGACACCCGCGAGGGCGGTGCCGATGGTGATCGGCTGCCGAGGCAGCAACTCGGAGCTGCCCGTGGCGAGAATGGTGACCTCGGTGGGTCCATAAGCATTGTAGAAAGACCGCCCGGCGACCGCCCACCGCTCGACCAGCCCGGGACCGAACGCATCACCCGCGACGACCACGACCCGCAACGCGTCGAGTCCGACCGGATCAACCGACTCCAGCGCCGCGGGCGTGATCAGCATGTGCGTGACCCGCTCACGACGTAACAGGTCGGCGAGTTCGGCGCCGCCGAACACCGTCGGCGGGGACACCACGAGCGTCGCGCCGGAACTGAAGGCCAGCAGCAGCTCGAGCACCGAGACGTCGAAGCTCGGCGAACAAACGTGCAGCACCCGCGAATCGCCATCGACCGCATAGCGCTGTCGCTGAGCGTTGACCAGCATCGCAAGACCTGCGTGGGTCACCACGACGCCCTTCGGGCGACCGGTGGAGCCGGAGGTGTAGATGACATAGGCCGGATGCTGTTCGGTCGGTGCGCACACCCGATCGACGTAGGAGATCGGATGTCCGGGCCGTGCCGCGATTCGCTCGCGGTGCAGCGGATCATCGATGTCGAGCCAGTAGATCCCGGTGCCGAGCCGCGAGCGATGCGCCGAGTTGGTCAGCCCCAGCACCGCCCGAGAGTCGGCGACGATGTATGCGCTGCGCTCCGGCGGAAGGGTGGGATCGACCGGCACGTAGGCCGCACCGGTCTTGGCAATAGCCCAGACGGCCAGGACCGATTCGATCGAGCGGGTGAAGCCGACGGCAATGACGTCGCCCGGGCCCACGCCCCGATCGATCAGTTCCCTTGCCAGTCGCGATGACGACTCGTCCAGCTCTGTGTAGGTGAGTTCGCGCTGATCAGCCGGTTCGCCGGTCGGGTTGTAGCTGATCGCGATCGAGTCGGCCGCGGATTCGACCGCGGCGACCAGCAACTGCATGAAGAGCGGGCTACTCGATCTGCGGCGAATTCGACCCCGAACAGTGCGACGAACCCTATCCATTCGAGTACTACAGTCCTCTCGCCTCTAGCCCGCAGGTTGTGCCGAAACCCACGAACCCGGCTGGAACCCGGCCACCGTTAGCGGACCAGTGTCGAACAAAGCGAGAAGGAATCGATTTTGGAGCATTTGTGCCCTATCAAATCACAGGCAGCGGCGTCATGATGTCACAACGGCTTCCGTCCGGGGCAGAGCACTTACCGGTTGCAGAATCATAGCTATCCTCGCCGCGCGGCCTGGAGGCCCGCCTGGAACCAGGGAATCGACGACTGAATCGCCACGGTCTGCAGGGTGCAACTCACCCCAAAGGCCGGGCCACCGAACAAAGGATCATCGAGGGCGCGGCCACCCATATGGGCAGCGACGAACCCGGTGAGGCGACCCTCGACGACATCCGGGCGATCATTGGAACCAGCAAAGGGCAGACGTTCCACTGCTCCCCGGGTGAGAAGGAACAACCTGCGGCGTCGTCGCCTTCGCGATCGCCTCGGTCGGGGACGGCGGCGACCTGAGCCTGCTCAGCGACTTCGAGGCGACCGGCTGGCCAGAATACAACTTGCGTCGGTCCGTTCCTCTACCGCGTGGTGCCGCCCCTCGGAGCGGCAGTGTTCGCCGAGCGAGCCACCTGCCAACGGTGACGCTCAGCCGTAGCAATTCGATCGTGGTGGGACGCCCGGGAGCAGAACCGGATATCGGCACGATGGTCGGCACCGTGCCCAGACCGGGCCTTGAATCTCGACAGGATCGACCTGTCCAGGATCGCCCGCCCTGCAAGGCCGTGTACTTCGCCATTACGCCGACGATCTCGCGGCGGATCGCCGTACGCCATGCGGCGACGGCGCGCCGGGCAGCGGCGGCAATCCGAACCAGGTCGCGCGCTGGCGCTCGTGCCACTCCCCTACCGAGCCCCCCAAGTCGCGCAGCACATCACGGACCGCTTGCCCGTGGCCGCCAACCCCGCCCGCTATGGCCCGCACCGAAAGGGCCAACTGCTGGCCGACGGTGAGCAGGTCACGCGGCAGTCGCATCCGAGCAACGACCTCCATCAGCGCACGAGCAGGGCGGGGTCTGCCACTGCCGCGCGGTAGAGCTCGACTTCGATCGCTGTCATCGCCTCGCCGCGGGCCAGACGAATTGTCCACTGGTACATATCGAGACATTCGCATTCACGTCGCCGCTCCCACGCCCGCAAGCGCCGGTCGAGCGCGCGCGGGTCGTCGAGTACCGGCGCGACGCTCTCGCCGAGCAGTCGTCCGTAGTGCGGTGCGTCCCGAATCCCTTGGGCGGTAACCGGATCCTTGAAATGCCCGGCGTCTCCCGGCAGTACCCAGCCCGGACCCGAGGACCGACGGAAGTAGGACGACAATGTCGGTGGCCGATCGAATTCGGCTGTGCAACTGACAGTTCCGCAGCCGATGCGCGAGTCCGGGAATCTCGGCGATCAGTTCACGGTAATGTTCCTCAGCCCGTCCACCGTTGGCCGCGTCCGACCAGCGGGCGGTTGAATCAAACACAACAGCAATCCGTCACACGGAAATGCGGTCCCCGGCGAGGCACCGGCCCGCCACTGAGCGGCAATCTGGCGCCGATCATCTTGCGCGTCTTCCCAATACGCGTAATAGACGCGCCGGCCGAATAGGCCGATCGCTCACCGGGAGCCAATCTTGCGAGCTCCATCACCGTGTCCGGCTGGCTGGATGCCGAGGGAAAAGTGTGGGTTCCGACCGGCCAGGGCTCGACAGCGCACGGCGGCCCGCGCGGTTCTGGTCGAGATCTGGCCGGTGCCGCCACGGTCCTGTAGTCGACCGGCTGAGCGCTCGCCCACCGGCGGAAGGCGCGGTGAGATCGGGAGTGGCGTCAGATCAACATCCGACAGGACACGGCAGGCAGTGACCGTCCCGGGCGCTGAGGGTCGGTTGGCTCACACTCTGCGTTTCTGCCGTCGATCCATGGGATGGTTGTCCGGTGAGATCAGGCTTATCGACGTGATCCGCTTGGCTCATCTACAGAAAAGAATGAATTAAGCAATGACTCAAGGCAGTGTGAAGTGGTTCAACGCCGAAAAGGGCTTCGGTTTTATCGCGCAGGACGGTGGCGGCCCTGACGTCTTCGTGCACTACTCCGCCGTATCCGGCTCGGGATTCAAGTCCCTCGAAGAAGGACAGCGCGTGGAGTTCGAGGTCGGACAAGGACAGAAGGGCCCGCAGGCCCAGGACGTCCGCGCTATCTGATCGACGCAGCTCGGTACAGCCCCGCCCCCTCAGGGTGCGGGGCTGTTGCGTGTTCCGGGGCAATGAACCAGGCCGCCGCCGCTGACCGTCCATCGGAGAAATGGCTTGATTCCAGCCGTACAGAATCGGCTCGAGCGCAACGGTTCCTTGGGGGCGCCATTTGATCTGAATGGTATTGAGGCTAAGTTGCCGTGGATCCCCACCGAGACGCAGTGGCTGGAGCTGCTGGCCGTGGCTGCCGAGGAGCCGATCCGCAACCGGGTGAAGCTCGCGCTGGCCTACGATGTGGCGCTGCGGCGAGAAAAGCTGTGTTCGCTGCGCACTGATGACGTTGATCCGGCTCATCGGACACTGCGGGTGCGGGCGGAACAACGAAGAACCGGCTCAAGCGGGTGGTGCCGCACAGTTCATGGCGCCTGCAGCCTGCGCAAGGTGGGTACGCCAGGCCCGGTCAGATCATCGAGATAGGCAGTGCGGCCGGCCATTGCCATGGTCAAGGCGATTGTCGTTCCGCTGACCACAGGGCCTGTTCGATGGCGAAGGGGCCGTCGGTCGCTTCGAGACGGAGCCCCTCGATCATGCTCCGGCTCGGAACCGTGAAGTCGCGGCTGGCGTAGAAGTGGGCAACTTCGGTAGCGGCTTCGATCGACGGTTCGCGCAGCATCCACAGTGGTCGTCGGCGTGGACGACCACCTCCCCGAGCCATGCCGCTGTATGCCCGGACGCCGCAGTGGTGCTGGTGACGACTGCTTGGAATCGCTCCAAGTCTCGGCCGCGGTGGTGCCACGTGCCCGGCCAGCTGCCGGTCATTGTGTTTTTCGAAATCGAAGCGGGCGCTGACGACTCTGACCAGCCAGCGCAGCCGGCCGTTACTTGCGCCCGCGGTCAGGTGAGCGACAACCGCCTCCACCGTCCACTGACCGCACAGCGATTGCTGCGCCCACTGGCTTTCATTCAGATCGGCGAGATCGTCGGCCAGAGCGGCACGTTCGGCGTGGGCCATGCCCCAGAGTGCGTCGCGAGAAATGGCACCTGACAGTGTGGTCGCCGCCTCCTGTTCAACGCATGACTCGATCCCCAACGCCGCTAAAAACCTTGTGCCAGAACCAGTTCGACTCGCTGAAATCAAGCTCAGGTAGCCTGGTCAGACCAGATCAACTACCCCTCCAAACGGGACAAGCCCGTCGCCGTCGATGCGTGTGAAGGTGATACCAATGCTGGACTACGGCCTCGACATGTCTGGTGTAGAGCGCGACCTTGCTCTACCCGACCTGGTGGCTGAAGGAGGTGAGCTTGACACCCTGGTAGCAGCGCAGACCGACTGGTCGAAGCCCACGCCGGCAGCGGGGTGGACGATCGCCCACCAGATCGCTCATCTTGCTTCGGCTGATGCGAACGTTTCTCATTGCTATACGGACCCCGCAGGCGTTCGACGCTGTACTGAAGCAGGCAGAAGCCGCAAGCAGTCAATACGCTGATCTCGACGCCGCCGCGGGCGCAGCCAAACCACGATCAGTACTGCTGGAACAATGGCGTACTGGTCGAACCGAGGTAGCGGCGGCGCTACGTGATGTTCCACTGGGCCATGGGTTTCCGTGGTACGGCTCGCAGCTGACCGCAGCGCTTATGGTGCCGCTTCGGCTAATGGGAACGTGGGCTCACGGGCAGGATATTTTCGATGCACTGGATGTGTCACGCCGTCCGACGAGTCGGCTCCGGCATGTGGCCTCGTTGGGAGTGATAGGACGAGAGCTGTCGTTCTATGCTGCCCAATTACCTGCTCCGGCAGAGCCGTTCCGTATCGAGCTGACTAGCCTCGACGGCCAAGCCTGGGTATGGGGCCCAGAAGATGCCCTGCAACGAGTTCAGGGCAGTGCCCTCGACTTCTGCCTTCGAGTCACCCAACGGAGGTCCCGAGCCGAGACCGATGGGGATGGGATGACTTGGCGTAAGTCGTTTACCGTGCTGGCCCAGTTCTCAAACCGATCTTATGCGGTTGGGTGAATCCGGTTCCAGCGCAACGTAAAACGTGCCAGCGAGACCCCCGAGACGAGTATGGGACGAGCGCGGTCAAGGCGGCCGGTATTCGTCGCCGCCATCTCGGCGGCGTCGAGACCGAGGACGTGGCCGCGGTCGCGGTCGGTCGCGCCGAGACCGTAGGCGGCCGAAATCGTGGCATACGTACGCAACACGCTCGCTCATCAGGACGAAAAGCGGTGTCGAACTCACCGACCGGAATTCCTTGTCCTGCTCGGCAGTTCGTTCGTCGAACCCGCCCGTCTGGCGGTTTCCACGCTCGGGCGGCTCGACGCGGCGGTGGCGGGCATCGGCGAGCAGTTCGACCACGCCCATATCGTGCGTATCGCCATCGCCGCGACCTACGCCGACCGGCTGGCTGGATGCCGTGCGGCACTGGAGAAAGTCGTCGAACACGGGCGCGCCGGGGGCACGATCACCTCGGCGATCGAAGCGTTCGTCCTGCTGGGCTACGACTGCGCCATGACCGGTGAATGGGACCGCGTACAGCCGATGACCGATGAAGGACTCACCCTCACCCGCCGATACGGATACCTACTACTCGGCGGCCTACTGCAATTCCAGCGCGCCTACGTCGCAGCCGCCCGAGGTGACGAGGAAATCGTGAATGCCTTGACCGACGAGATGACTCGATGGGCCGCACCCAACCGCGTCGGTCTGGTACTCCACTACGCCGCGCATGCGAAGACACTCACGGCGCTCGGGCGCGGCGACTTCGAGGCCGCCTACCGCCACGCCGCCGCCGTCTGCACCCCCACACCGTTCCGGGCCACGCACCCCACGCCCTGTGGATGATCCTCGATCTGGTCGAGGCGGCATCGATGCTTTGCGGTGCCTGTACAACCACGCCGAAGCCGATCAGTTGATCGGCCCGACCGACAACGCGGCAGCCAGGCTCGACAAACCGCGCGCCCTGCCATCTAACCGGCACGCTTTACACGAAGACCTTCTGGCGGAGATCTTTCGCGTCGCCGGTTCCACCGGTAACGACCCCGATCTGGACATTCTGCTGCTTCGGCTGCACATCGACCATCGAATATGTGACCCGCATCACGCAGTGATCCTCCACAATTGGTCCATGGTGAACGTATCCGAGGTTTCCGCTGGTGACGCTAGGCTGGCCAAGTTTCTCGAGGTGCATCACTGGGCGCGGATAGCCCGCCGCGGCGAGCTGGTCGACGCGCGCGAGCGGCAGATCCTGGTTGCGTTGGATGATGACGAAATGGTCGGTGCGCTGGCGTACGACATCGTCGGCACCGATTGCGAGATCGTGGTCATGCGCGCGTCCGATCAATGGGGCGGCGTGGGCACGGCGCTCATCGACCGGCTCGAGGAAGTCGCTCGCGGGCGAGGATGTTCACGCCTGTGGTTGGTGACAACGAACGACAACCTGGACGCGATCCGGTTCTACCAGAGGCGCGGGTTCCGACTGTCGGCGCTGCGCTGCGGCGCTGTCGACGAGGCGCGACGAACTCTGAAACCCGAGATTCCCGAATTGGGCACATACGACATCCCGCTGCGCGACGAGCTGGAGTTCGAGCGCGCCGTCGACTGATTAGGCGCACCATCGGCACGGTGACGCTCCACCGGTGTGAGTCGGTTGCCGAGTCGCGGTACCGTCCGGCAACGTGAGACCGAGGTTTGGCATCGTTGTCGCAGTTGCCGGGTTGATTCTGGCCGGTTGCGGGAGTGCTGCAGACGCGAATTCCGCACCGCCGGGTCCGAGGGGCAGCGCGGACGGGTTCGTGCATCCGGGCGCGTTGGTCGACCGAGCGCAGCTCGAATTCGTTCGCGATCGGGTCAAGGCCGGAGCGGAGCCGCGGATCTCCGCGTTACATGCGGCTGAGCAGAGCAAATACGCGGATCTGTCCGCGTCTCGTCGGCATCGACACGCCCCGCCGGGCACGAACCTGCGGCAACCGGACCAGCGCCGTCACGCCACCACTATTTCCCGATGACCAGCAGTTTTCGGTGTTGCAGGAGGTTGGCGTACTGGTCGATACCCCCTCCGGAC
>NZ_JBEXLC010000111.1:0-29537 GCF_040609795.1 Nocardia sp. NPDC004604 | reverse complement strand
GCACTCCCGCGACGCGGCCAGATGCAGATAGGTGAACAGCACCTGCTCGCGCCGCATCCGCGGATACTCCTGGGCGATCGGCTCCTTGACCTTCAGTACCAGCTCGCCCTCCCGCCACACCTGATCGGCGCCGGGCACCATCCGGACACCCGCGGCGACGTACTCCGCATCCGGAAACCCCGACCCCACCCCTGCGCCGGTCTGGATCAGCACCTCGTGCCCGTGCCGCACCAGTTCCCCGGCACCGGCCGGGGTCAGCGCCACCCGAAACTCCTGTTCCTTGACCTCCCGCGGAACTGCGATCCTCATATCGCCATCGTGGACCATGGACCGGAGCTTCGCCATGAACGCCGCGCGCTACCGAGGCAGTTCGCCACCGCGCGGCTATACCTCGAACGGCTGGCCCAAGCGCGGGATCCGCAGCTGAGCGGCCCGTCCGGCGTATTCGAAGTTGCGGACCAGGTAGTCCAGCGGCTCGCTGAAATGGTGCCATCCCTCGCCGTGCACGGCGACGACCGCCGCATCACCGAGCAATTCGGCGGCCTCGAGTGCGGTGCGCCCGTTCAGCGTCACATCGGCGTCGCCGAACCGCCCGACATTCGCGCCCCCGACATTGAGGACGGCGATATCGATCCGCCCGATCCGCTGCACGATCTGCTCGACCAGCGCCACCGAGGCATTGTCCCCGGAGACGTACACGGTCGGCTGATCATCGGCCTGCAGTACGAACCCGGTGACCATCCCGCTCAGCGGTTCGCACCCTTCGGGCCCGTGCAGTGCGGGCACACCCGTCACGCGCACATCACCCACCGTGACGGTCTCCCAGTTCTCCAGTCCCCGAACACCGTTGATGCGTCCGGCCGCGTCCGTGGTCGAGAGCACGGTCGGCACCCTCGTCAGGAACTCACGACCCGAGACGTCGAGATTGTCCGCGTGCTGATCATGTGAGAGCAGCACCACGTCCACCGGCCCCACCGCATCGGCCGATACCGCCGGGCCGGTCAGCTTGTGCAGGGTGATCGGACCCGGGTAGTCGCCGGGAGCATCGAAGGTGGGGTCGGTGAGCCAGGTCAGCTTGCCGTACCGGAAGCGCAGGGTGGGCCCGCCGATGTGCAGGGCTTCGACTGTGGTGCGTTCGATCGTCTCGGTCATGCGATCAATATTTGCCGACCGCCCTGAGTGATCAAAAGTGGCCCGTGAGCCGCCCAGCGATAAGATCGGGCCATGCGTATCGTCGCCGTCCTCGCCTTCGATGGCGTCATCCCCTTCCACCTGTCCGTGCCGACGCTGGTCTTCGGCCGCGTCGGCGCCGAGGGCAGCCCCGACTACCGCGTCGAGGTGTGCGCAGAGCGCCCCGGCACCCTGCGGACACCCGCCGGATTCGACATCGTCGTGGACACCGGACTCGACGCCTTCGAGCGGGCCGACCTGGTGGTCATCCCGAGTTGGCAGCGCGATAAGGCCATTTCGGACGGCCTGCGCGACGCACTGCACCGTGCCCACGCCCGCGGTGCCCGGATCGTCGGCCTGTGCCTGGGCGCCTTCGCGGTGGCGGCGAGCGGTTTGGCGGACGGCCGCGAGATCACCACCCATTGGGCTGCGGCCGACGACCTCGCCGCCGCCTATCCCGCGGTCCGGGTTCGCGCCGATACGCTCTGGTCGGATCTCGGCGATATCGTCACCTCCGCGGGCGTCGCCGCCGCACTCGACTGCTGCCTGCACCTGGTACGCGGCGATCTGGGCAGCCGGGCCGCCACCGAATTGGCCAGGGCGCTGGTGACCGCACCGCATCGCAGCGGATCCCAGGCCCAATACATTCCGGTTGCGGTGCCCGACGCCGCCGACGACGATCCGATCGAGCGCGCAATGGTCTGGGCGCGAACCAATCTCGGCGAACCGATCGATCTGGACGGCTGGGCCCGCGTCGCGCTCATGTCGCGGCGCACCTTCACCCGCCGCTTCCGCGATCGCACCGGCAGCAGTCCGCAGCAGTGGCTGCTGCACCAGCGCGCCGACCGGGCCAGGCTGCTGCTCGAATCCACCACCGACACCATGGACCGCATCGCGGCCGAGACCGGCTTCGGCACCGCGGTCAGCCTGCGCCACCACTTCCACCGCATCCTCGGCACCAGTCCGGCCGCGCACCGCGCGCTGTTCTCGGGGACCCCTACGGTGTCGCCGATCTCGTCGTCTAGGTTTTCGGCATGAGGATCGAGGTAAGCGGACACACGCCGGAGATCGACGACACCGCGTGGATCGCACCGAACGCGACCGTGATCGGACGCGTGCGACTGGCCGCCGAGGTGAGCATTTGGTACAGCGCGGTGCTGCGTGGCGATCTGGAGGCGATCAGCGTCGGCGCGCGCACCAATATTCAGGACGGCTGCGTGCTGCACGCCGACCCCGGCTTCCCGCTCACCGTCGGCACCGGAGTTTCGGTGGGGCACAACGCGATCCTGCACGGCTGCACCGTCGGTGACGATGTGCTCGTCGGCATGGGCGCGACGGTGCTCAATGGCGCGGTCATCGGTGCGGGCAGTCTGATCGCCGCGAACGCTCTGATTCCGGAGGGCGCCCAGATTCCGCCCGGCTCGCTGGTCGCGGGTGTGCCCGGTAAGGTGCGCAGGGAATTGAGCGAGGCCGAACAGGACGGCATTCGGCTCAATGGTGCCGTGTACCTTCACAACATGGCCAACCACCGGGTCGCCAAGCAAGTGTGAGACAGACCACACTGATCAAATGTCCCATCGGAATCGCTGATAACATTTTGCCAGCGTGCCCGGTGTCCCGGGATCTCCCGCCGACGCTGCTGTCGAGTGGCCTGTAGTGAGCCCGCCGGGATGGTGGGCTGCGTAGCGTGCAGGCAGGAGGTATCACGGTGGCGTACGTGCAGCAGGGTATGCACCGGCCGTCGGGGCGGATCAGCGTGGCCGATATCGCGGCCCAGCCGGGCGGGATCGAGGCGCTACAGCGACGGGTTCACGAGTTGCGCTCCAGCGGAGTGGATTTCGCCGCCAATGCGATCGAACAAGAGATGGCGGAGCTGGATCTGCCGCGGCACTGATCACGCGCGCACGCTCGCCGAACCGTCGAGCGATAGCACTCCTGTCGACCTCTGGAGCCGATCCCCGGCCGACCCGTCGCGACCCGGTGAAATAATGAACACCGATCACCCGCACCGTCGCGACGCCCAGCCACCATCGGCGTCCGAGCCGATACGACTGGAGACTCGATGCCGACCGTCCCGCCCATCCTCCAGCGCATCCTGGAAAAGCCCGTCAGCGATGGCGAGAAGCTGCTGGAGAGCGCGCTGTCGGCATTCCTGGACTTCGGCATCAAACGCACCAGCATGGGCGAGATCGCCCGGCGCGCCGGAATCAGCCCGGCTACGCTGTATCGCCGGTACGAATCGAAGAACGACCTGGTCGAGGCGGTCAGCGTGCGTGAGGCACAGCGCTTCGTCGCCGAGATCGACAAGCGGGTGCAGAAGGTCGAGGGCGTCGAGGAACAGCTGGTCGAGATCTTCGTGGCGGTGATCACCGAGATCGCTGGCAACGAACTGTTGTGCAGGCTGCTGCGGACCGAACCCGACCTCATCCTGCCCCGGCTCACCACCGACGCCGGACCGATCATCGCGGTCGGGCGCACCTATCTGGCGGAGAAGCTGCGCGAACTCCGCAGCGGTGCCGACGACGACTTCGACTTCGAACTCGTCGCCGAGATCATGGCGCGGCTGGCGCTCTCACTCGCGCTGACACCCGATGGGCTCATTCCGATCGATGATGTGACGGCGGGTCGCGCATTCGCGCGACGCACACTGCTGCCGATGGTCGGTGTCCGCACCGCCGCCCGACCCGGCGTCAGCACTCTGAAGCGCTAGGCACTCAACGCATTTCGTATACTCGCGGCCCGAATGCGGCCGCCACCCACTCATCGAGCAGTCGTAGCGAATTCGCGTCCGGTTCCCGCCCACCGTCGACGAACTCCCTGACCAGCTCGACGACCCCGCCCGCCCGCATCGTCGTCGGATCCGGCAGCGGCAGCCGCGAGACGTACTGGGTGATCCACCGCCGCCGCCCCGAATACAGCCGATTCCCGCAAACCGCATCGTAGAACCGCAGCCCGAGTGCCGAATTCGCCACGCCCATCAGCAAATACGCGAGCCGTTCGGCCGCACCGTCCACCCCGAGGTCGGCCAGCGACATCCAGTAGCAGTCCCCGTTCACCACCGCCCCCGACCGATCCAAGGCGAACCGCGGCCGCTCGCTGATATCGGGAAATACCACCTTCGGCACCCGCCACAAATGCGGCCGCTGCGGCACCCAGATCTCGAACCACTCCCGGCCACTGCCGGTCAGATACTTCCGACCGGCCAGAGTCTCTCGATTCTCCTCCAAATACGCTGCGGCCCTGGGAAAGTCCCGCAGATCAACCGGTATTCGTGTGGGCTCGGAAGTGTCGTACGGATACAGCACCCTGGTGTCACGCTCCCGCGAAATCCGCCACGGCTCGACATCGTGATGGGTGATCAAATCGAATAGCAACTCCCCCTCCGGCCGCAGCTCCAGCTCCGCCCAGCGATCGGAGATGAACACCCGATCCGCAGTCGTCTTGATCCCCACCCGAATCCGCCCCACCTCCCCGAATGTCCGCCAGGTCCCCGCCTCCACCTCCCCCAACCACCCATCCACCCCGGGCCGCGACATCCGCCACGCCCTCTTTCCGCCCCCATCACCGGCCCCCGAAGCCCCCGTACCCCCATCCACACCGTCACCCCACTGACCCGATGTCCGACCGCTGGTCGCCGTCTGATCGCCGGTTGCCAAGGCGCCGACCTCGACTGCGAAGATGCGTCCGCCATGGTTGACGGAGTGGCTGCCTTCGGCGGTCAGGGCCTCGAAAAGATCTGTTCCACTGACAGTTTCGATGGTGTCGACCTCATAGGCCGAGACGTGGCGGCAGACGACGCGAGACGACGTGCGGGTGGCAATGGTGACGGCGGGCAGCACCGCCGCCTCGAAAAGTTTGGTATCGCCCAGGTCGTACAGTTCGACCGGAGACAGCTCGGTGAGCAGCAGACTGCGAATATTCGCACCCGCCTTGGTGGTGAGAAACCGGTTGGCGCATAACAATCCGAGCACCCCGTCCGGCCGCAGCAGCCGCGGCGCGATCGCGACGAACGGGTGGGTGAGGTCGATCCGGCCGCGCAATCCGAACTGCTTGCTGAGCAGCTGGGCGGTCGGCCCACCCAACTGCTGCGTCCGCACATACGGCGGATTGGTGATGATCGCATCGAACGACCCGTCCGCGATCACCGCCGATGCCGTCAGGAAGTCGCCGATATGCCACTCGACCGCAACCCCCGCGGCCTCCGCCCGATCCCGCGCCATCGCCACCCCGGCTCGGTCCAGGTCATATCCGACCAACTCCACCCGCACCCCCGGCAACACCTCACCGGCCACCCGATGCAGCGCGAGCAGCAGTTCACCGTCCCCACAGGCCGGGTCGAGCACCCGCAATACCCCACCCTCGTGCGGCGCCTGCCCGGTACCACCGGGTCGCGGCATATGCGCGACCAGCCGCTGTGCGAGAAAGCGCGCCAGGGCAGGGGGCGTGTAGTGCCTACCGTGCCGTTTGCGGTCGCGCGCGGCAGGGTCCCCGGGATTCATGCCAGGGATTCTGCCTCGTCATGACCCAACCACGGCGGAAACGCGGTCGACCGGTTCCCCCGAAGTCGCGGGCGGGCCCGCGGTGCGGCGTCCGGAGAAGCGGCGCATGAGTGGTTCGTCCACCCAGTGGTAGATCGCCGCGGCCGCCGCCGTCGCGACGATCAGGCTCAATGCGGCGAACCCCAGCCAGCCGAACAGGCCGAACTGTCTGCCGCCGATGAACAGCCGGGTGATCAGCACCATCACCGGGAACTGGATCAGATAGAAGGCGAAGGAGATATTGCCGAACCAAACCATTCGGGGCGAGGCATTCAGCCCGCGCATACCGGCCAGATCGCGCGCGGCCAGCGTCGCGACCACCGCGGTCATCGGCGCGAGCAGCAGCGCCGACATTTTGTAGTTCACCGGAACCACCCAGGTGGCGGCGAAGGCGACGGCCAATGCCAGCAGCGGCCAGGTCAGCCGCGTATTGCGCCAACGCCCCTCCAGCACCAGCCGCGCGGCGAACACCCCGAGGAAGAATTCGGGCAACCGCGACAGTGGAAATGTGTAACTGAGCCAATAGGCCGGAGCGACAGGGATATCCGGCTGGGCGAACCACGCCGGTGACGCGTGCAACTCGAAGTATGGCGATACATCCCCCGGAACAAGCCGTGGCGCAAAGGCATTCTCGATGCCCTTCGGTCCGGGAACCCAGAGGAAGTATGCCGTGTGCAGCGCGAGGATCACCACGAGCAGCCCCGCCATCACCCACCACACCCGATCGCCGCGAATGCGCCGCACCACTGGCAGTGCGAGCGGAAAGCTCAGGTAGAACAGCATTTCCGCGACCAGCGACCACGATGGCACATTGAGCCCGCCGACCGTCGTCCACTTCGGCACCCAGGTGTGGATGAGCAGTACGTTCGGTACCCAGACCACCAACCTGGACAGCGGCACACTCGCGATCACGATGAACGCCGCCGTCGCCACCAGATGCGTCGGGTAGATCTTCAGCACTCGCCGCCAGTAGAACCGCGGCACCGAATTCCCCGGCCGAAACGACCAATAGATGATGAATCCGGAGAGCACGAAGAAGAACGTGACCCCCGCCGCGCCCAACTGCATCGGCATCACCTGATGGATATGCCGGAACAACTCGGACTTCTGAAACGGATAGACCGGCAGAAACACCAAGGCGTGCAACAGGAATACCGCGAATGCGGCCCACCACCGCGCCCCGGTCAGCGACGGCAGGGCGGGCCGCTGCTGGGTCACTTGCCGTACCGCTCGTACAGTGCTCCCGCGACCACCGAATCACCGTGCGCCGAGGGATGGAACGGAATCCCGACCAGATCCGCACGCGGATCGAGCGCACCGTTCAACCATGGCTGCGCCGAACACAATCCGTGCCCGGCGGTCACCGCCCTGGAATCGAAGAATTCGATCCCGAGCTGCGCCGCCGCGTCCCGCTGCGCCGCATTGATGCGATCCAGATACTGGACCAGCGCCGCGCCCCTCGGCTGTACATACTGCCCGACGCCGAGCACGCTGATACACGCGAAATCCTGCCCGGCCGGGAACAGTTCGGGATAGCCGACCAGCACGATCTTCGCCTGCGGCGCGTAATAGCGCAGATATTCGACCACCTCGCGGATGCGCTGGGCATAGTCAGTGCCGGATACGCCCCGATAGTCGGTGATCCGGCCCTGCTCGGCCGCCTCCAGCCCACATCCGTCGGCGAGGTTGAATACGCACGGGATCAGCGAGGTCCACAGCGTGGTCCCGCTCGTGCCCCAGTTGTCGTTGAGCCCGAACTGCACTGCGATCAGCTTGGTCCGCGGGCCGAACGCACCCGCCTTATCGGCATTGATCGCCTCCTGAACCAGCGAATAGCCCCGCTCGGTCTGAATGGCCGCACCGGAGCACGACGCGTCCACGAAGTCCGGACTACCCGCGACACCCATCAATTGGCTCAGCTGCGTCGGCCAGGAGGCGGGTCCGCGCAGACACTCCTTCGCATCCACTTCCCATCGGAAGCCGTTGGCGGTGAAGGAATCTCCGAGCGTCACCAGGGCACTGCCCGGTGCCGCGGCCGGAGCCGCTTGCGTTGCCGCGGGCACCCAGGCCGCGGCAGCGACGCTCGCCGTAATCGCCCCGAGCCACCGGGCACAACGACGAGAAAGCTTGCTGGTCAAAACGATCACTCCGCTATCAGTAGCCCGCGCGCGGTTCGAATCCGGGCGCGGTCAATGTGGGTGCTGGCTTTGCCGGTTCCGGCTGCGGTGCCGTCTGAGCCGCTGGTGGCGCTTGCGGTGCCGGTGCCACTTGCGGTGCCGGTGCCACTTGCGGCTCCGGCGCGGGCGGCGCTAGCGACGTCGCTTCCGGCGCGGGCACCACTTGCGGTGCGGGGGCAGGGGCCTCGGGCGCACTACTCGACGGCGCGACCGCGCTGGTCGACGCTACCGCGGTCGTCGACGCACTGGTCGGGGTGTGATCGCCATGCGATTCGGTCCCGCTACTGCATGCGGTGGCGCCGAGAAGCACCGCACCGCAGGCGAATACGGCCGCGAGACAAACCTTCAACACGTTCCCCGTTCTAGAGATGAGGAGTAGCAGCATTTCAGTCCAGCCCGGAGAGTACAAGTCGAGTCGGACCCGTATGGCATCTTTCACCGAATTACCTCCCCCGCCAAACCCCCACTTCCAGTGTCTGGCGCATCGCGTACCACACTGCGAACCAATCAATTCCGCGATAGCACCACCCCACCACATGCACCCAGGTCCGCCCGATTTCCAGTTCCGAAACGAGACCATAACTGCTAACGTTCAGTCTCGAAATAAGACCATATTCGAGAGGGTGCCGCATGAGCCCGACCAGCCTGCAGACCGACGAGTTCACGGCCTTGAGCCGCATCCTCGACGACCGGTGGACCTGCCGACAGTTCGAGACCGACCAGATCCCCCGCGACACCATCGAGGCCCTACTGCGGCTGGCCCAGCGCACCCCCTCCTGGTGCAACACCCAGCCCTGGCAGGTCGTCGTCACCGAGGGCGCCGGCACCGACCGCTTCCGCACGGAACTTCTCGAACACATCGCGACCGCGACGCCGGAACCGGATTTCGCATTTCCCGCGCAGTACACCGGCGTGTACCGCGATCGCCGACGCGAATGCGGGCTGCGACTCTACGACAGTGTCGGCATCGTGAAGGGCGATCACACGGGCACCATGCGCCAGGCACGGCGCAACTTCGAACTCTTCGACGCCCCGCACGTCGCCATCATCACCACCGAGGCCGATCTCGGCGTCTACGGCGCCATCGATTGCGGCCTCTACATCGGCACCTTCCTACTCGCCGCCCAGAGCCTCGGCCTCGGCGCCGCCCCGCAAGCCGCCCTCGCCTCCTACTCCCCCTTCCTACGTACCTATTTCGATCTCCCAGCGCACCGCCGAGTGATCGCCGCCATCTCCTTCGGCTATCCGAATCCGAATCACCCGGTCAACGCCTTCCGAACCACCCGCGAAGCCCTCGATCAGGTCGCCACCTGGCACACCGCGTGACCCACACAACGAACGCCGACGAGAGCCCTCCTCATGTGTGGGCCGAGCCCTAGAAATCAACCGGCAGACCGACCGCCGCACATCCGCGACACCCCACCGAAAAGACCCGCCTCAGTTCATAATCGAGCTGCCGCACTGCCGATGAGCGCCTCGCACAGGGGACGGAGCCTGTTGCCGAATTGGCGCGGTTTTTGGCCGTGGCACAGGTCACGTGCCTGTATGGACGGCTGAGGCGCAATCATGCCCGCCGCAAGGTGATTTTGGACGGTCGGTGTGACGGCACGATCGCACGTACGGCGTTTTCGGCAACAGCCTCTACAACCTGTGCGAGGCGCTCATTCGGAATGCGCGAGCCAAATCCGAGGCGGTCAACCCGCCTGACGTCCGGGCGTCTCCGTCATTCCGGGGCCCGGTTCCGGTGTGATATCCCGGGCGGTGAGTTCGGCGCTGCAGCAATCGCATTGGAGGGAGACATGCGCCTCGCCGGCGCACCCGCGGTGCCGGTATGCGACCGGCGGCCCGTCGGGGGCCATGTATGTATCACCCCAGTCCCGGATCGCCATCAGGATCGGGTAGATATCGTGCCCCTTGGGCGTCAGCCGGTACTCTTCGTGCGCACCGACGGCCGCCTTCTGCTTGACCAGGATTCCGTGTTCGATCAGCCGGTCGAGGCGATCCTGTAGCCGACTCCGAGAGATACCGAGCGCGCTCTGGAACGCGTTGAACCGCCGCACGCCCGCGAACGCGTACTTCAGGATCACCAAGGTCCAGCGGTCGCCCAGGATCACCAGGGGCCGCGTGATCGAACACGGCTCATCGGCAAGTTCCTCGTAGCGCACCTGTCGATGCTACCGATCGGTCGTTGCCCCGCGGCGGCTTTCCCCGCCGATCCTCAGCCCGCCTCCGCCGAATACGCGACCATCGGATCAGCGTCCTGCAACGGCGGCACCTGTTCTCCATCCAGCACCTTGCGCATTCGCTCCGAATCCAATTGCCCCTCCCACTTCGCCACCACAAACGTCGCAACGCAATTGCCGAGCAGATTCACCGTGACCCGCATCGAATCCATCAGCCGATCGGCCCCGAGCAACAGTGCAACCGCCGCCACCGGAATCGCCCCGTGCCCGATGGCGGTGATCGTCGCCGAGAGCGCAAGGAATGACGACCCCGGAACCCCCGCCATGCCTTTCGAAGTCAACATCAACACGCCGACCGCCGTGATCTGCTCCCCGAGACTCAGATCCACACCGAGCGCCTGCGCCAGGAACAGCACGCAGATGGACAGATACAGCGTCGCGCCATCGAGATTGAACGAGTACCCGGTCGGTATCACCAGCCCGGTGGTGGCCCGCGAACATCCGGCCTCGGTCAGCTTGATCATGATCCGCGGCAGCACCACCTCGGTCGACGCGGTGCCGAGCGCAAGGAACAGCTCATCCTTGATGTATTTGATGAGCTTCCACAGGCTCACACCCGCAAAAACCCGCACCACCACCGCGAGCACCAGCAGGAACAGCACCGCCGCCCCGTAACAACAGGCGATCAGCTTGCCGTAACTGCTCAGCGCGGAAAGTCCGTACTGCCCAACGATATAGGCCATCGCGCCGAACGCACCGATCGGCGCCAATTTCATGATCCAGCCGATGATCGTGAAAAAGATCTTCCCGATGTGATCCACGGCCTCCAGAATCACCGGCGGCACTCGCTTGCCCACCCCGGCGACTCCGTCGGCTGTCATCCCCGAGCGCTCCCCGAACTTCGCCAGCGCCAACCCGAACAGCACCGCGAAGAACAACACCTGCAGCAGCGCATTCTCCGCAAATGCCGAAATCACCGACGCCGGAATAATATTCAGCAAAAAGTCGACGGTATGCGGCAGCTCGCCGTTCTTGGTGGTCTTCGCGATCTTCTCCGCACCGGTCGCCAACGTCTGCGCGTCGACATGAAATCCCGCGCCCGGTTCTACGAGATTGCCTACCACCAGACCGAACAGCAGCGCGAAGGTCGTGATCACCTCGAAGTAGACCAGGGCCTTCACCCCGATCCGCCCCACCGCCTTCATATCTCCCACATGGGCGATGCCGAGTACCACCGTGCAGAAGATGATCGGCGCGATCACCATCTTGATCAGCTTGATGAACCCATCGGCCAGCGGTTTGAGATCCGCACCGAAGTCGGGCCACAGCTTGCCGACCAGAATTCCGGCCACGATCGCCACCAACAGCTGCAGGAAAAGCGAACGGTACCAAGGCGGTTTGCGCACCGGGTCTGTCGATGCGGCGGATTCGATCGTCACGCTCATGCGCGCAACGTACGAGCGATGCGTATCACCAAAGTTTCAACAATATTGCTGAGCGGAAACCCGATCGATATATGCCTGTCACCCCAGGTCGGACGCGGAGAACATTACGAACGAAAAGCGGGCCCCGGGAAATCCCGAGACCCGCTTCCGCTACTGGATTTACAGCGGAATGTTCTTGTGGTGACTCTTGCGCACCGGCGCCGCCGCCAGTGCCGCGGCAATGGTGCTGCGCGTCTTGGCCGGGTCGATGACCTCGTCCACCACACCGATCGCAATCGCCCGCTCGACACCACCGGCGATGCGCTCGTGCTCGACCGTCAGACGCTCGTGCAGCGCCGCACGCTCGTCCTCCGGCGCGGCCGCAAGTGCCTTCTTGTGCAGGATGCCGACCGCGGCCTTGGCGCCCATGACGGCGACCTCGGAGCCGGGCCACGCGTACACCGCGGTCGCGCCCAGCGACCGGGCATTCATCGCGATGTAGGCGCCACCGTAGATCTTGCGGGTCACCAGCGTGACGCGTGGGACGCGGGCCTCGGCGAACGCGTGCAGCAGCTTGGCACCGCGGCGCACCACACCCTCCCACTCCATGCTGACACCCGGCAGATACCCGGGCACATCGGTAAGCACCACCAGCGGAATACCGAACGCGTCGCACAACCGCACGAAACGCGCGGCCTTCTCGGCACTTTCGGAGTTCAGGCAGCCACCGAGGCGAATCGGGTTATTGGCCAGCACACCCACGGTGCGCCCGCCGAGCCGTCCGAGACCGGTGACAATGCTGCGCGCGTAACCACCCTGCAGCTCCTCGAACGAGGACTCACCGTCGACGTTGTCGAGCAGCTCGTGGACGATCGGCTTCACGTCGTAGGCGCGCTTGGCCGACTCCGGCATCATCGCCTTCAGATCGACGTCACCGTGTGCGGCGGCGATCAGATCGAATTCGCCCTGCTCGGCGAACATCGATACCAGGCGACGACCGCGGTGCAGCGCATCGGCCTCGTCATTGGCCACGATGTGGGTGACACCGGACTTCTTGCCGTGCGTCTCCGGACCACCGAGGGTCGCCATATCGACTTGCTCACCGGTCACACTGCGCACCACATCGGGACCGGTCACGAAGACCCGCCCCTCCGGCGCCATGATCACGATGTCGGTCAGCGCCGGACCGTAGGCGGCGCCACCGGCCGCGAAGCCGAGTACCACCGAAATCTGCGGTACCAGACCCGACGCGCGGACCATGGCCTCGAAGACCAGCCCGACCGCGTGCAGCGCCTCGACACCCTCGGCCAGGCGAGCGCCGCCGGAATGCCAAATGCCGACTACCGGAATGCCGGAATCGATGGCGGTTTCGATCGCGTCGACAATGTGCTTGCAGCCCTCCACGCCCATCGCGCCGCCCATGACGGTGGCATCGGAACAGTAGGCAACGGTGCGGACACCATCCACCTCGCCGATCGCGGCCAGCACACCGGACTTGTCGCGCGGGTGCAGCGGCAGAACGGTTCCCGGGTCGAAGAAGCGTTGGAGCCGACCGAGCGGATCACGCGGATCGGTCGCAGTTTCTGGTCGAAACGCGGGAGCCACAATTGTCATCGCGTTTTCTCCTCACCTCAAGGCAGTGCGCCGCTACCGCGGCTGCGTATGTCGAACACCGGTGGGGTCGACCGACATTGGCGTTGGTCGACCCCACCGGGATCGTTGTGCAGTCAGCCAGTCTGTGCGGTCAAGCCCCGGAGGCGGCAGCTTGCGCAACCGTGTCGGGGCTCCGCACAGACTGAATCGGTTACCGAGCGGCTATGCCCGACCGAAGGCGAGCGCGACGTTGTGCCCACCGAAACCGAACGAGTTGTTGATCGCGTACTCGATCTCCTGGCGGCGAGCCTCGCCGTGCACCACATCCAGATCGATCTCCGGATCCTGGTTTTCCAGGTTCAGCGTCGGCGGCACGAGGCCGTCCCGGATGCTGAGCACGGTGAGCACCGATTCGAGCGCACCGACGGCGCCGATCGAGTGCCCGAGTGCCGACTTCGGCGCGTACACCGAGGCGTGGTTGCCCACGGCCTTGTTGATCGCGTTCGCCTCGGCGGTGTCGCCGATCGGAGTCGCGGTCGCGTGGGCATTGATGTGGGTGATGTCCTTCGGCGTCAGACCCGCGGTCTGCATCGCCCTGGTCATCGCCCGTGCGGCACCGTCGCCCGTGGGGTCCGGTGCGACCAAGTGGAAGCCGTCGGAGGTGATTCCGGCGCCGAGCAGCCGCGCGTGGATCGTCGCACCACGCGCCTTGGCGTGCTCCTCGGTCTCGATGACCATCAGCGCACCGGCCTCACCGAAGACGAAACCGTCGCGATCCTTGTCGAACGGACGCGAGGCCCCCTTCGGATCATCATTGCGGGTGCTCATCGCGCGCATCATGGTGAATGCCGCGATCGGCACCGCATCGATGAAACCCTCCACGCCACCGGTGACGACCATATCGGCGTCACCCATGACGATCATTCGCCATGCATTGGCGATAGCCTCGGAGCCCGATGAGCATGCCGAGACCGGAGTGACCACTCCTGCCCTGGCCTTCAATTCGAGGCCGACGACGGCCGACGGACCATTCGGCATGACCATCTGAACTGCCAGCGGCGAAATCTTGCGATAGCCACCGTTCTTCAGCTTGTCGACCGAGTCGATGAGCGCGTCACCGCCACCGAGTCCGGTACCGATCGCCACACCCAGACGCTCCGGGTCGACCTCGGGGCTGCCCGCGTTCTGCCAGACCTCACGACCGAGAACGGTCGCGAGCTGCTCGACGTAGGCCATGCGCCGACATTCGACACGGCTCAGCAGGGTGTCGGGTCGAACCTTCAGGTGACCGCCGATGCGGACCGGAAGGTCGTACTCCTCGACGAAGGAATCCTCGAGAACGTCGATGCCGCTCTCGCCGTTGAGGAGGCCCTTCCACGTCGCATCGACATCACCAGCGATCGACGTGGTCGCCGCCAGGCTTGTAACGACGACGTTGGGGAAGTTCCCGTTCAAGGTGGAAGGAGTGGTCACAGTGTCGGCCCTACTCGGCGTCGAACTTGGCCTTGAGCTCCGCGGCCGCGTCAGCGTTCTCGGCCTCGAGCTTCTGGATGTAGGCGACAGCGTCGCCGACCGTCTTCAGGCTGGCCAGATCCTCGTCCGGGATCTTTACGCCGTACTTGTCCTCGGTCTGAACCGCGATCTCGACCATGGACAGCGAGTCGATGTCCAGGTCATCGACGAAGGACTTCTCGATCGTCACCTCGGAGGGCTCGATACCGGTCACCTCTTCGATGATCTTGCCGAGTTCCTCGACGATTTGTTCCTGGGTCAGAGCGGCCACTTCGTGGCTCCCTTCTTATCTACTTTGTAGGGCTTCACTGTTGTTTTTCGAATCGAGCGAGCCGATGGTTACCGCTTGCTCGGTCACGATCGTGCATTTGGTTACACAATCGCCGGAGGAAAGCTAGCCGGAAGTGCTGAGCCCGGCCAACGCGGGGAGGTCTTCGGGGGTCTTCAGGGCCAGGGTTGGCGTGCCCTTCATCTCCCGTTTTGCGATACCGACGAGCGTGCCCGCCGGCGGCAGCTCCGCCACGGCCGAAACCGCCGCCTGTCGCACGGTTTCGGTGCACAGATCCCACCGGACGGGCCGGGTGACCTGCGCCGCGAGCTTAGCGACCGCATCGGCACCCGAGGCGACCGGCTTGCCGTCGAAGTTCGAAAGCAGGGTCCGGGTCGGCTCGTTCGGCGTGATCTTGGCTATGGCATCCGTCACAGCGTCCTGGGCCGGGGCCATGAACGCGGTGTGGAACGCCCCGGCGACGGGCAGCGCACGCACCCGCGCCTTCTCGGGCGGGTTAGCGGCGAGTTCTGCCAGGGCGGTCAAACGTCCGGCGGCCACGATCTGCCCCGCTGCGTTGCGGTTGGCCGGGACCAGGTCGAGTTCTTCGAGCCGCGCGAGCACGGCGGCCTCATCGCCACCGAGCACCGCGGACATGCCGGTCGGTTCCAGCGCGCACGCCTTGGCCATTTCCGCACCGCGGATGGCGGCCAAGGTCACCGCTTCGTCGGCAGAGATGACTCCGGCGACCGCGGCGGCGGCGAGCTCACCGACCGAATGTCCGGCAACGATGGTAGCCGCCGGAAGCGACTCCGGCTCGATTTCGGCATATGCCAGCAGGGCCGCGGCCACGACGAGTGGTTGGGTCACGGCGGTGTCGGTGATCTCCTCTGCCGTCGCGGTGGTGCCGAGACGGAGCAGATCCAGGCCGGAGGCCTTGGACCAGATGGCGAGGCGATCGGTCGCGCCTGGAAGGTCGAGCCAAGGCGCGAGCATGCCGGGTGTCTGGGACCCCTGTCCAGGGGCGAACAACGCGATCACACCTCTAAGAGAACACTGTGAGGTGCGCCGTACGAGATGTCGACGCGAATGAACCTTTTTGCTCGCTTTTGTGGGGGTCCCACAAAATCCCATGTGGCGTGTCCCGATCGACCGGTTCGCCGAATCCGTTACAGCCCTTCGTTACCCGTCGAGTATTGAGTGACTTCTGGGACAGGTGTTGACGGTTCGTTACGGGTTCGTGTCAAACGACCCACTGTTGCAGCAATCCGGAGTACATACGCATCCCTCGGATTCATCGGATCGCGGCCCGTGATCTCGGCTATCCGTTTGAGGCGATAGCGGACCGTATTTGGATGAACGTACAGCTGCCGGGCACACGTCTCGACAGCGCCGCCGCCGTCCAGATAGGCCTCGAGTGTGTCCGCCAGCGAGGAACCCGCGGCCGCCAACGGAAGGACAAGATACTCGTTCAACGCGTCGATCGCAGCTCGATCGCCCAGCAGTGCGCGCTCGGGCAGCAATTCCGCCGCGTGCACCGGTCGCGGGGCCCCGCGCCAGCCGACCACCGCCTCCATTCCGGCCAGCGCCTCCACCGCGCTGGCATGGGCCGCGCCGAGAGTCCGCATGGTCGGGCCGATCACCACCGGACCGTCGGAGAACACCTCGGCCAGCAGATCCGCGAGAAACGGTGAGGCATAAGAGGTATCGCCGAGATTTCCGCTGACCACCATGACCAGTCGCGAGCCCTGGACGACGGCCAGCGCCGCGCGGCCGTGCCGCGCGGCGATGGTGTGCACCGAACCGACCATCGATACGCCCTGATCCCCCGGCGGGGTGCCGACCAGCACCGTCGCCGGTGCGGTGGCGTCCCAGTTCAATGTCGCGGCCCGCGAGAGCATGTCCGGACCGGAATCGCCGCGCACCACGGCATCGACGACGAGCGCCTCCAGTCGGGTATCCCACGCGCCACGCGATTCCGCGGCGCTCGCGTACACCGAGGCGGCCGCGAAGCCGAGCTCACGCCCGTATCGCAGCACCGCCTCGGTGAGCGCGACCAGCTGCCGGTCATTGCGCGCGAGCGCGGGCAGCCATTGTTCGAAGAACTCCATGGCCACGCGGACCATATCCACGGTCTGGCGCAGCGTCAGCCGCCGCGCCAGATCCTGCGGGATCACTTGGAAGGCATCCAGGCTGAACCGGATATCGCTTTCCGGGTCCTGCAGCCATTCCAGGAAGTTCACCACCGCGGTCTGCACCAGCATCTGCACGCCAGCGCGCTGCGCGGCGTCCAGATCGGCGAAGAACGGCAACCGATCCTGCATGGACCCGACCGCCTCGGTGGAGAGGCGCCCGGAGAACTGCTTCACGCGTTTGAGCAGCGTGTCCGGAAGCGGGTCACGGGTTTGCCGGTTCGGTGAGAGTGCGCCCGTCGGCAGATACACCTCATGCTCGGAGGAGCCTTCGGAGATCCGACGCGGCCGCGGCGGTTTACGTTCCACCATCCAATCGTCCGCTATGCGAGTTCATCTTCGGTGCCGGGAGCCGACTTCGGCGCGGCGTCGACATCATCGATGCGGTACTTGACCGCGGCCTCGGTGGCCTTCGCGGGATCGATCTTGCCGGTCCGTGCCAGTGCGGCCAGCACGGCGACCACGATCGATTGCGCATCCACGTTGTAGACCCGGCGCGCGGCGGGACGGGTGTCGGAGAAACCGAAACCGTCCGTGCCGAGCGTGGTGAAGTCGCCGGGAACCCACTTGCGGACCTGGTCCGGCACCGCACGCATCCAGTCCGTCGCGGCCACGTACGGACCATCGACCCGAGCCAGTGCCTGGGTGACGTACGGGACCCCGGCGTCGGTGCCCGGACTGCGCAGCTGGGCGATCTCCTTGTCGAGGGCCTCCTTGCGGAGCTCACCCCACGAGGTCACCGACCAGACATCGGCCTGCACGCCCCACTCCTCGGCGAGCAGCGCCTGAGCCCGCACGCCGTCGGGCACCGTGACGCCCGAGACCAGGATCTGCGCGCGCACACTGCCCTCGCCGCCGCGCTTGTACAGGTAGATGCCCTTGAGCAGTCCGGCGATATCGAGATCGTCGGGCTCGGCAGGCTGTACATACGGCTCGTTGTAGAGGGTGATGTAGTAGAAGATGTCCTCGCCGCCGAACTCGCCCGCGGACCCGTGCGGATGCGTACCGGGCAGTGCGCCGGGACCGGGCTGCGGGGTGCCGCCGCCGTACATCCGGCGCAGGCCGTCCCGCACGATGTGCGCGATCTCGAAGGAGAACGCGGGATCGTAGGTGACCACGGCCGGATTGGTGGAGGCGAGCAGCAGCGAGTGGCCGTCGTTGTGCTGCAGACCCTCACCGGTCAGCGTGGTTCGCCCGGCGGTTGCGCCGAGTACGAAACCGCGCGCCAATTGATCCGCGGCAGCCCACAATCCATCGCCGGTGCGCTGGAAGCCGAACATCGAGTAGAAGATGTACAGCGGGATCATCGGCTCGCCGTGGGTGGCGTAGGAGGTGCCCGCTGCGGTGAACGACGCGGTCGAACCGGCCTCGTTGATGCCCTCGTGCAGAATCTGCCCGACAGCACTCTCTTTGTAGGCAAGCATCAATTCCGCGTCGACGGAGGTGTACAACTGCCCGTTGCGGTTGTAGATCTTCAACGAAGGGAACCACGAGTCCATACCGAAGGTGCGGGCCTCGTCCGGAATGATCGGCACGATCCGCTTGCCGATCTCCTTGTCCCGCAACAGCTCCTTCATGAGCCGAACCAGGGCCATGGTGGTGGCCACGTTCTGCTTGCCGGAACCCTTGCGCACCGACCGGTACGCCTCGTCGCCCGGCAGTTGCAGCGGCTTGGCCGCCGCGCGCCGTTCGGGCAGGAACCCGCCGAGCGCCTTGCGACGATCGAGCATGTACTGGATCTCGCGCGCCTGCATACCCGGGTGGTAGTACGGGGGCAGATACGGATCCTTCTCCAGTTCGGCGTCGGAGATCGGAATCCGCTGCAGGTCACGGAAGTCCTTGAGGTCCTGCAGGGTCAGCTTCTTCATCTGATGCGTGGCATTGCGGCCCTCGAAATGCTTGCCGAGGGTGTAGCCCTTGATGGTCTTGGCCAGGATCACCGTCGGCTGACCCTTGTGCGCCATCGCGGCCGCGTAGGCGGCGTAGACCTTGCGGTAGTCGTGACCGCCGCGCTTGAGGTTCCAGATGTCCTGATCCGAGAGGTCCTGCACCAGCGCTTTGGTCCGCGGGTCACGGCCGAAGAAATGGTCACGGACGTAGGCGCCGTCATTGGCCTTGTAGGTCTGGTAATCGCCGTCGGGGGTGCTGTTCATCAGATTCACCAGCGCGCCGTCGCGGTCGGCGCCGAGCAGCGCGTCCCACTCGCGACCCCAGATGACCTTGATGACGTTCCAACCCGCGCCGCGGAAGAACGACTCCAGTTCCTGGATGATCTTGCCGTTGCCGCGCACCGGCCCGTCGAGACGCTGCAGGTTGCAGTTGATGACGAAGGTGAGATTGTCCAGACCCTCGTTCGCCGCCACCTGGATCAGGCCGCGCGACTCCGGCTCGTCCATCTCGCCGTCGCCGAGGAAGGCCCAGACGTGCTGATCGGAGGTGTCCTTGATGCCGCGGTCGTGCAGGTAGTGGTTGAACCGCGCCTGATAGATGGCATTCATCGGGCCCAGGCCCATGGACACCGTCGGGAACTCCCAGAAGTCGTTCAGCAGCCGCGGATGCGGGTACGACGGCAGGCCGTGCCCCGGACCGCCGTGGCTGTACTCCTGCCGGAAGCCGTCCATCCGGTCGGTGCTCAACCGGCCCTCGAGGAACGCGCGGGCATAGATGCCCGGCGAGGCGTGCCCCTGGATGAAGATCGAATCGCCGCCACCGGAGTGGTCCTTGCCGCGGAAGAAGTGGTTGAAGCCGACCTCGTAGAGCGCCGCCGAGGACGCGTAGGTCGAGATGTGACCGCCGACACCGATTCCGGGACGCTGCGCCCGATGCACCATGATCGCCGCATTCCAGCGAATCCAGGCCCGGAAGCGTCGCTCCACCTCCTCGTCGCCGGGGAACCACGGCTCGTTCTCGGTGGGAATGGTGTTGACGTAGTCGGTGGAGGTCAGGGATGGAATGGCGACCCTACGCTCACCGGCGCGTTCCAACAGCCGGAGCATGAGGTAGCGCGCGCGGCCCGGACCTTCCCGGTCGAGCATGTCATCGAACGATTCGAGCCATTCGGAGGTTTCCTCCGGGTCGATGTCCGGTAGGTAGGACGCCACCCCTTCGCGGATCACCCGCACCCGCCCGCCGGTCGGCGGCACGTGCGATCCGTTCGGATCGCCGGGCGCGGAGTTGTCACCAGCGGATTTCGCTGGTGCGGAAGAGTGGATCAGGTCGGTCAAATCTGCTCCTCGTACAGGGGTGAACAAGCTGATGGGCGTCTGTTTCCCCGGATGGGCACGCTTGGTTGGCGGACCACCCGTCTACGTTAGGTTCGGGCGCACCTCCATCCTTGCGGAAGATGTGGCCCAGGTCATCATGTCAGGGGCATCTACAGTACGGTTCCGCAGGGAACGTGAGTCGAGTACCGCCGACGATAAAGAGGAGCCGGGAGGACGATGAAGGTGCTGGACCCACGCGGGTTCGGAGCGGTGTGCGCGGCAGCGGCAGTGGTGATCGGCCTTACCGTCGCCGGGTGTGCGAAACACGTTGACGGCGTTGCCAATCCGAATGCCTCGGAACTAGCCGCCTACAAGACCGAGGCGGCCTCGTCCTCCGCGGCGGCCACCTCCTCGCGCAAGGCCGCGGCGCAGGCACAGGCGATCAGCGACAACTGTGGTCAATTCCCCACAACTACAGGCGTCGGCGTCTCGAAGTACAACGAGTTCATAGATGCCCACGATGCGAACGCGCCGGACTACAACGCCAAGCGCGATACCGCCGCCAAGACGCTCGAGGACGCCGCAACCAAGGTCGAGACCGGCGTGAACAACGCCAACGGCGCGCTACCGGCCGACCTGCAGGCGAAATTCATCGAATACGTAGCCGCCGCCCGGCAGCTGGCCGCCGAAACCCGCAAAATGACCTACACCGCGCCGGTCGGCGCGCTCAACGATGCCAGCAAACGGGTCAACGACGCACGCAATGCGGTCAAGGACGCATGCCCGAAACGCTGATTCATCCCACGAACCGAGTGCGGGTGGCGATAATCGGTCGATGACACGAGGTTGTCATGCGACATTCCGTGGGTATTTCCTCCGATCAGCTTGCGCTCGAGGCGATAACCATGTTCGCTTGCAACTAACTATTGTCTGGAGTTGAGGAGGACACCACCGTGGTCGCCGCGGCGGACGCGCAGAATTACGCTCAGAAGCTTGGCATTACACACGGCATGGTTGTCCAGGAGCTGGGCTGGGACGAGGACACCGACGACGACCTGCGAGCCGACGTCGAAGAGGCCAGCGGCGGGGAGATGGTCGACGAAGACTCCGATGAGGTCGTCGACGCCGTACTGCTGTGGTGGCGTGAAGGCGACGGCGATCTGGCGGATGAGCTGATGGAAGTCATCAGCCCGCTGGCCGACGAAGGCTTCATCTGGGTACTCACCCCCAAGACCGGGCATCCTGGTCATGTCGATCCGAGCGATATCGCCGAAGCGGCGCCCACCGCGGGTCTGACGCAAACGTCGGCGATCAGCCTCGGTGCCTGGTCCGGCAGCCGCCTCGTGCAGCCCAAGGCACCCTCGAAACAGCGCTGACCGCTTCGCTATGGTTTCGCCGGGCGGTGTTCCCACCGCCCGGTGCAGCCCGACACGATGGAGGATCAGTGATGCCACTCGAGGTTGGCCCGCTGGAAATCGGCACTGTCGCGCCGGATTTCACGCTCAGGGACCAGAACAACCAGGACGTCACGCTCTCGGACTACCGCGGCAAGAAGAACGTGCTGCTCGTGTTCTATCCGCTCGCCTTCACCGGGATCTGCCAGGGCGAGCTGTGCAAGGTGCGCGATGAGCTGCCCAAGTTCCAGAACGACGATGCAGAGATACTCGCCATCTCGGTCGGCCCGCCGCCCACCCACAAGATCTGGGCCGCCGAACAGGGCTACATCTTCCCGCTGCTGTCCGACTTCTGGCCGCACGGCGCCGTCGCCCAGTCCTACGGCGTCTTCAACGAAAGGTCCGGCTACCCCAACCGCGGCACCTTCGTCGTAGACCGCGACGGCGTCATCCGCTTCGCCGAAATGAACGGCCCCGGCGAGCCCCGTGACCAGGCGGCTTGGGAGAAAGCGCTCGCCGCGCTAGAGTCCTAGACCGGCCCGTCGGTAACCCACCGACGGATCCCGGGCGTATAGCTCAGTGGTAGAGCTCTGGTTTTACACACCAGCGGTCGGGGGTTCGAACCCCTCTGCGCCCACTTGCAAGTACCGAGGTAGATCCATGATTTTGTGGGGCAAAGCCCTTCGCGCGGTGGACTGTGTGGGGCAAACGTGGGGCAGGCAGGCTGATGTGCACCACCTTGCATCTGTCACCGTTCGGCACCGGGGCGGCCGTGGTGGCAGATCCACGGCATCGACTGGCAACGCAACTCATGCACATCGCACCGCCAGATGCGCTCTACCTGTCACCGGCCGTGATGCGGCGATGCGGAATGCGCGTCAGCGCGATGAGGGCGAGGATGCTGACCAGCAAGACGAAGACCAGCCCGAAGCCAAGTGACTGTTGCGTAGGTCGATTTGACCGTGAACGCGCACGTGGTCGTATTCTTGCGCTGGCTAATTCGCGACACCGACGAGCGCAACGGCCGACCGCTGACACCAATCTCACGAGACGGCACACCTAAGCAAACGACCGATATGTGAGATTATCGTACATGCGTTCGAGTACTGGGGCACGGCCGGTCTACCAAGTGGAAGGCCGAATCGTCGCCGATCCCGAGCGGCTGTGCCGGACCCACAAGGGCTGGGTTGAACCCGCGCCGGTTGCCTGCCCGCGCGTTATCTGGCCCCCGCACAGCTCATGTCAGTTGTTGTCAGCTGCGTTGCGGGAGCCCCGGATCTGGATTCATCGTGTGGCTGTCAGCGCTTTGCCGGGTGGCCTGCGATCGCGTCCCTTCGACCTCACCGCCGCTCGCCGCCAACCGCGCGGACTGACGACCGCCCTCGTCACGATCGGCAATCAGTGTGCCGATACCGAACAGCGGGGCCTGCCGGATCCTCGTGCGCGACGGAAACGCAGCGTCGGGTCCACTTTTGAACGGGTTGCTTGGATGGGCGCTTGTGTAGAGGTTGGATCTGGGGCAGTGCTGGTTTGATGTCGGGTTCATCATTCGGCGGCGTCCTATGAGGGGTATCTTCGCGGGGTGGGAGGCAGGCTGGCGCTTGTAGTGGGGTCGGAGTGTGTGGCGTTGCGTCGGTTGGGGTTTGTGGACCGGTTGGCGAGTGACCTTGTTGATCGGTTGAGCGTGTTGGGCGGGTGGGAATCGGCCAGGAGTTCGCGTGACGCGTTGCTGAATCCGACCATCACGGAGTTGGTTTCGGCGGTCAAGGCGGCGTTCGCGGCGGCGTCTGAGCGGCAGGCGGCGTTGCTGATCAGTTTCATCGGTCATGGTGTGGTGACCGGCGACGGGAACTTCTTTCTGCTGGCACGTGATTCGCCGGCACTGCCGGAGTCTGATACCGCATTGCACCTGGTCCAGGTGCTCAGCGAGCAGATGGACCGTCATCCGGTGGATGGGCTGGTTGTCATGATCGACGCATGCGAAACTCAGGAAGGTCTCACTGGTGCTTCGCGGCGGTTGACCGACCGAACTGCGTTGGCGGCCAAGCGGATCGAGCTGCTGGTAGCGACCGGTCACGAGAGCGCATATGACGGTTGCTTCACGCGCACGACACTGTCGGTGTTCGAACACGGACTACCCGCCCGCGGGGAGAATTTGCTGCCGGTGGACCTGTTGGATCCGTTGACATCGGGCTGCCCACGTCAGGTGCCTGGGCACTGGGGTGTGGCCCATGGTGGCGATCCAGGTTTGTGGTTGGTGCCGAACGTCGCTCGCCGCGACGATGCCGTGCGGGGGCGTTCAACGGCGGGGCTAGTGGATCAGCTCACCGAGGGAGTGGTCCTCACCGACGGGTTGCGACAGCGAATCTTCGAGCTGGTCGGTAATACCGGCAGCCGCCTGCGCATCGTGATCGGACCGGCAGGCTGCGGCAAATCGACACTCATGTCGCTGCTGATCCGTCCGGGACTGCTCGGAAAAACCTGGTTTAGCCCAGACTATGTTGCCGCCGCCGCATTCGTTTCTTCCGCTACCTCTCTGGAATCACTCGCTATCGAGTTGTCGGAGCAGTTGTGTCGGCGTGTGGACGGGTTCGCCGATGCTGCCGCGATCGCTGCGACGCGTGGCGACGCTGTTTCCGAGGTCGATGTTTTCGAGTCGATGGTCCTGGAACCGTTGGTGCGGATAGCAACTCGGTGGCAGCCGATCAACATCGTGATCGACGGTCTCGATCAAGCCGAATCCGGTATCCGTGAGCTGATCCTGGCCGTGCTGACGAAACTGGTTGAGAGCACGGAACTCGAGCATGTGAAGCTGATCGTGGGAATCCGCGAGGGCACCGCTCTTGAGGACGATCCGTTGTTCGCCGGGATGTATCGCGTGCAGATCCCGCCCCCGACTGTCGAGGAGATCGCTGAGGTCGTGGACTCAGCTCACCAGGCCGCCAGTCGAGAACTGCTCGACACCGCCAGCGACTGGCAGCGGTGGATCACTCGGCTGCAGGGGCACTCCGATGTGGGTGGGTGGCTACTGGCTCGGTTACTGACCGAACTCGACAGCAACGAAGCGCTCGAAATCCGTGGCGACATCACCGTGGCCAGGCTGGTCGAAAAGCGCATCCACCACGCCCTCCACACCACTGACACTGCAACGTCGCGACCGATCCCCGCACTACTGGCCGTGCTCGCTGCAGCGGGATCCGGTCCGGTGTTGCCAGTCGAGCTTTTGCACGTCGCGCTCAACGCACTCGGTCACGCGCTGACCGCTGGTGGTCTGCGGGACAGTGTGGTCGCCCTGGGGATGTTGATCAGCCGAGGCAACCCCGGAAGCCCGGAGGAACTGCTCGGGCTCGCACACGAGGAATTTCTCAGCCCGATCGGAACTGAAGCCCACCGACTCGGCACACCGCCGATCGAGGCACACCGAGCGATCACCACAGCACTCGAATCCATCACCAGTGAACGCAGCGTCGCCTACGCCCGCGGGGCGGGGGTGCGTCACTACCTAGCCTGCGACGAACCCGCTGTCGCCTTAAAGCTACTCATCGACTTGGACACCCCACGCTCGGCCGACAACCGCGACGCCTGGGCGTCCTGGCTGCCCTTGATCAACCACACACTCGGGCCTGACCATCCCGACACCCTCACCACCCGCAACAACATCGCCTACTGGCGCGCCCAAAGCGGTCAGATCGCCGGAGCGATCACCGAATTCGAGCAGTTGCTGACCGACTATCTGCGGGTTCTCGGGCCCGACCACCCCGACACCCTCATCACCCGTAACAACCTCGCCCGCTGGCGCGGTGTGAGCGGTGACGTCGCTGGGGCGATCACCGAATTCGAGCGGGTACTGACCGATCGGTTGCGGGTTCTCGGGCCCGACCACCCCAACACCCTCATCACCCGCAGCAATCTCGCCTCCTGGCGCGGTGAGAGTGGTGACATTACTGGCACGATCACCGAGTACGAACGGGTAGTGACCGACCATTTGCGAGTCCTCGGGCCCGACCACCCCGACACCCTGATTACCCGCGGCAACCTCGCCTCCTGGCGCGGTGAGAGCGGCGACATCACCGGAGCAATCACCGAATACGAACGGGTACTGACCGACCATCTGCGAGCCCTCGGGCCCGACCACCCCGACACCCTCATCACCCGCAGCAATCTCGCCTCCTGGCGCGGTGAGAGCGGTGACATTACTGGCACGATCACCGAATACGAACGGGTAGTGACCGACCGGTTGCGAGTCCTCGGGCCCGACCACCCCGACACCCTCACCACCCGCAGCAACCTCGCCTCCTGGCGCGGCCGGAGCGGTGACATCGCTGGAGCGATCACCGAATACGAACGGGTACTGACCGACCGGTTGCGAGTCCTCGGGCCCGACCACCCCAATACCCTCCCCACTCACAACAACCTCGACTACTGGCGATCTCAGATGCAGGAAGGTTCCTGATTGACCTGCTGCGGGCCGCAAAGATCGGCGCTGCGGCTACAAGGTTTCCAGGTCGATCGCGAGGTTGACGACTCGGTGCTGAGCGTCCTGTTCGACGTTGTCGAGGACTATGAACTGCCCCGCGACATCCGCAGCGGACCGCAGCTGCGCATGCGCACCAAACCGCGACATCGGCTGTCCGAACCCGAACGCGTCGTCGACGCCGCCACCGACGAGGAGGCGCTCGCGCTGCTGCGCGCCTGCCGCAACGCCCGCGACCGGTTCATCGTGTTGGTGTTGTGGCGCATCGGCAACCGTCGCGGCGAGCTCACCGGAGCCCGGCTCGAAGACGTGCACTTCCTGCCCGACGCCAGCAGGCTCGGCTGCCGCCACCGCGGCGAGCACCTGCACGTCCGCAAACGCGACAACATCAACCGCGCCGCCGCCAAGTCCCGCCGCTCCCGCGTGGTGCCGGCGGACTGGATGATCGTGCAGGCTTACGACCAATACATGCTCGAGCGCGATGCCTGCCCACAGGCGCGGAGCTGTGACTTTTTGCTGGTCAATCTGTTCCGTGAGCCGCTGGGCGCACCGATGCGCCCGCAGGCGTTGAACGAGCTGCTGGCCGCCCTGTCTGTCCGAGCAGGACTGTCCCGGCGCATCCGTCCGCACCAGCTGCGCCACGGATTCGCTACCAATGTGATGGCGGCTGGCGGCACACTCGACGAGATCCGCGAACTGCTCGGTCATGTGTTCATCACCTCCAGCCAGGTGTATTTGCAGCCCTCACAGCAACGGCTGCGCGCAGCCGTCGACCGCGTGCCATCCCCTCGTCCCTTGACGAACCCCGTTGGGCGGGAGGGGAAATGACGGTAGTTGCGCCGCTTCGCGTCGTTCCTGAGCCGGATCGAGCCGACGCCGAGCGAACCGATCTGCTACGCAGCCTGCTGCATGAGGACTTCGTTTCCGCGACGGGCTGGGATCCGGACGAGCAGGTGTTCGCCCCGGCGCGCGACCATCCGCTGCTCGGGCTGCGCAAATGCGTTGTCGTCGATTGCCAGGCAGGGGTGCGAACGCCGAACACCGATCTCTGCAAGGTCTGTGTCGAGCGGTTCAAGTCCAGCGGCTTGACCCTGGTCGAGTTCGCTGCCCGTCCCTGCGGCAAAAAGGTGTTCGGGCAACGGGTTTGCCCCGTCGAGGGATGCGAGCGGCTGGCGAAATTCGCCTGCGGACTGTGTCCGACCCACCGTGCTCAGTGGCGCCGAACCGACCTCGGGTTGGAGTTCGTCCAGGAGGCGCAACCGATCCGCAGACCCGCACTGACCTGCGAGGCTGCGGCTTGTTCGCGCCTGTCCGAGTCGCGCACTTTGCAGTTGTGTGCCAACCATCGGCTGCGATGGTGGAATCACCGCAATCAGCATTCCTGCGAACCCGACTACGCCCACTGGCTGCGGACGGTCGAACCGATCAACGCCGACCACTTCGTGATCTTCAAAGGCTTGGCCGACGTGGTCCAGCTGGAAGTGCTGGTCGCGCTCCAAGCCCGAACTGATGCCGGAACCCGAACCCTTATCACTGGCGTCCGCGCGATCGTCGCGGCTCTTCGGCGCACTGAAGCGACCAGCATCTACGACCTCGCCGCCGCCGAAGTCGCCGGGCTGCGCCATGATGCCGGCGTGCTCCTCAGGTCGCTGCGCGACCTGCTCGGCCTGCGAATGAGCACTCCAGAGACCGAACGCGACAACGATGTCTGGGACCTGCGTGTGTTCGGTTTCGGCGGCAATCTGGTGTTCACCGACATCAGCCAGCCCTGGCTGCTGGAAACGGCCAAGCGCTGGGCCGAGGACGACCTCCCCCAGCACCGCGGCCGCCAAGGCGGCGGAACCGCCAAATACGTTGTCGCCGCCGTCGCGATGCTGTCGGAGTCCTTGCACCAGGCAAGACCCGACCACGGCACGGATCCTGTCGCGCTCAGCCGCCGTGACGTCGTCGCCCTGATGAATCGGCTTGCCTACCTGGAACGAACGGGGGAGATCACCGCGAAGACCCGGTTGGCTCGCTGCCGATATCTCAAGCGGTTCCTGCACGACATCCGGGTTCTCGGCTTGACTCGGCCTGCCGGGCCCGCCGCAGGCCTGCATGACGACTTCCACCTGGGACGCAACGACATCCCCGCCGAGCCCGTCGACGACCAAGCCGGTCGCGACGTCCCCGCCTGGGTGCTGGCCATCATCTGTGACAACCTCGGTCTCGTCGAGACCCGCAGCGGTGTCGACGCGCGACGGATGATTGACCTGCTCATCGACACCGGCCGCCGGCCGGACGAGCTCTGCGCATTGCCGCTGGACTGCGTGACCCGCGACGAGGCGAACAAACCCGTCCTGATCTACACCAACTCCAAGAGCCACCGACCTGGGCGTCGGCTGCCCATCGCCGAGGCGACTGCGCGAATCATCGCCGACCAGCAAACCGATGTCCGGCAACGGTTTCCGCACACCGATCCGAGCGAGCTCGTGCTGTTCCCACGCGACAGGCGCAACCCCAACGGCACCAAACCCGTCTCCGAACCGGTGTTCAGCCAGATGCACCGCGGCTTCATCGACGCGATCGCCGACCAGCTGGTGATCACAGTCCGTGGCCCCGACGGCAAGGAACATGAGGAACGGTTCGACCGATACGCGGTCGTCCCCTACGCCTATCGGCACAGCTTCGCCCAGCGTCACGCGGACGAGGGCGTCGCGCCAGATGTGTTGCGGGACTTGATGGATCACGATTCGATGCAGACCACGATTGGCTACTACCGGGTCACCGAGAAACGCGTCCGGGCCGCCGTCGACCGAGTCAGCACCCACCAGTTCGACGGCCAGGGCCGCCGCGTCTTCCAGCGCATCCAAGGCATGCTCGCCGATGCTCACGCCCGCATGCGAGTAGGTCAGGTCGCGGTGCCGTTCGGGATCTGCACCGAGCCGTCCAACGTCAAGGCCAGCGGGCAGGCCTGCCCCTACAAGTTCACCTGCGTGGGCTGTGGTCACTTCCGCAGCGACCCGTCCTACCTGCCGGAGCTGAAGTCCTACCTGCAGCAGTTGCTCGCCGACCGGGCCCGCATCCAAGCCGCCACCGACCTGCAGGACTGGGCCAAGTCCCAGCTCACGCCCCGTGACGAGGAAATCGACCAGCTGCGGGCCCTGATCCGCGGCATCGAAGCCGACGTCACCGACCTGTCCACCGAAGACCAAACCCGAATCCAGGAAGCCATCAACGTGATCCGCGCAGCACGACAAACCGTGAACCTGGGGTTCCCCACCATCGCCCCACCAGCAGCCGGCGAAAGCTGAGTTGTCGATGATCGTCGAAACACCACTCACCGCGGCGCGGCGTCGCGACGTCGACCGCCGCAGCCAGCGGGTCCGCAAAGCCCTCGCCGACATGCACAACGACGGATCCGACATCA
>NZ_JBEXLC010000110.1:0-29566 GCF_040609795.1 Nocardia sp. NPDC004604 | reverse complement strand
GGGGCGGCCCCCCGCCCGCCCCCCCGCGTCCGCCCTGACTCGGCGCTCGCCAGGGCGGCGCGCGTCGGCACGTCGCGGCGCGCTGAACACGGCAGAGAACCGAGTCCAGTCCTGCGCGTTATTTGCAACACCATGCGATGCAGCAGGCCGAGACGAACGAGGGATCATGACCACGCGGTAATACGCCCCACAGCCCAGGAGGGCCGGACACCCGGTATGCCCTCAAGCCGGAAGGGAGACGTTACGAGAGCGGGGCCGATATGAAGGGGGTGCTGGCAGTAGGGGAGTGGGGGTGAGGGGATGAGGGGGTGGCCCTGTTCGCCTGTTCTGGCATCCGCTTTGGCGACGTGGCAGGACGCGGACTAATCACCTCTGGTCGCTTTCCCGATCACCGGACCGTGCTGGGCACGACGTGAGCCGTCCCCGACTTACCTCCCGCAGCCGAGCACGAAACGGCCGGCCGCTACCCCGGTCAACTGGCTGTGGTCCCGAGTGCGACCGTCACGAACCGGAGGAATGTGCCGTCGAGGTACCAGCTACCGCACCACCACCGGACTCCGTTCCGCTCCAGGCCATTCCCAGTCGGGGAATTGGGCGACGCCGACCTGAACACGTGCCCTGTAGACGCAAGCCCCAGCCGCGGTAGTCGACCATCGTCACCCCGATGTCGGGCAGCTGATCGAGGTAGCGGCAGCATGTCCTTTCCGGTGGGGCGACCTGACTGATTCGAGGGCTATCACAACCGCAGTGGGCATCAAGAGCGCCTACGGCGTCACTACGTGATCAGCATTCGCTGACTCTTGACACCCACCACGGCCGTGATCGAGACGCCCTCAGTCAGATCGCCCCACCGGAAAGGACACCCACCATGAGCTACCCCATCGATCAGCTGCCCGACCTCTCCAGCATCGGCGGCACCTGGACCACCGCCATCGCCCGCGACTGCGCCTACGGAGGGCCTGTTCGGGTCGGCGTCGCCCAATTCCCCGACTGGGAATGGCCCTACACCCCCGCCAAGTGCCCGATCCAGCACGGCAGCTGGTACCTCGACGGCACACTCCTCCTCTGCGACGGTTGCGGCAGCGACGGCACCTAAACCACCCGCTCGGGGGCTTCGGCCCCCCACCCTGCCTCCGGGCCACCGGCAACGACGCCGGACAGTGAGCCGCCAACGACGACGACTCCAGGCCCGGACCCCGGTCCCTGACTAACCGGGGAACGCTATCCAGCGCGGACACCGGTCCTTTCCATCCGCGCCGGATAGCACCAAGCTCACGCCTAGAGAACACATCCCGGCTCGGAGTCCCGCCTCCTCATGGCCCCATGATCTGACTTCAGTCCGGGTGAGTAAAGGGCGCTACCGCGTCACTACGTGATGCCTACGGCACCCTTGACTAACCCTCCCTCAGCACAGGACGGCCAGTATGAGGAAGCGGGGGGAGTAGGTGTCGGACATGCGAAATCGGCGAGGGACCGATCCACCCGCCGACGACACATCTGACGACAACAACGACGACACCCACGACAACAACGCCGAAGGCTACCGACGACAATCCTTGCTATTTTCCCTGTTCAGGGCCTTGTCCTGACCCTCGTAATGAAAAGGTCGGGGGTTCGATTCCCCCAGGCGGCTCCAGGTCAGAGGGTGTTTTTGGTGGTTTCTGGACCACTGCTCGAGACCCCGGTGTGCCAACGCTCGGGAGAAGTTCCCGTAGAACGCCTGCTAGTTGGCTTCGGATGTTCAGGTTGCGGGTCGCTGTGGAGACAGTGAGATTGGTTGGTCGTGGGGTAGCCAGGCTGCGATGGTGTTGAGGGCTGACTGCGACTTTCCCTGCTGCTGGCGGCGTTCGGTGCGGTGTTCCCATCGGCCATGCCTGAGCGGTGGCATGCCCGGACGGAGTTCTGTCTGGCGTCGATGACGCGACCGAGCGAGGTCGGTGAGCTGACCGTGGGGGTGTCGATCGGGATACCGGCCCCGTGCGGATCAATAAGTCGTTCAAGTACACCAGTTAGTAGTCGGGGAGATGGTTGGGGTCGCGTTGGCAGGTGATGTCGGCATCGGGGAGGGTGCCGTCGCGGAAGTAGGTGTTGACGACGTCGTTCACGCATTGGCTCAGGTCGGCGCGGAGGATGCCGTGAACGCGGGTGTCTGCCAGTGTGACCATTCGTGACGCTGTCAGGTCCTGGTGCAGTGCAAGGCCTTGCTGGTAGGCGGTGCGGGTGTCGCGGGTTGCGTGCAAGATCAGGGCTGGTGTCGGGTTGTGCACTTCGGTGGGTGGCTCGATCGGGTCCGGCCAGAACGCGCAGGCGGTGATGTTGTTGGCGAACGCGCCGAACACTGGTTGGGTGGCTCGGACGTCTTCGATGTTGCGGCGATACCAGGCCGGATCTCGGGGTGCGGCCTTGTCGCCGCACATGACTGCGGCCATGCCCGAGGCGTCCAGCGAAACGGGGCCGCTGATCTTCGTTTTCAGCTGCGTCATGTCGATGGGCAGCCCGGACACTGCGTCGGCCACGACCCGCACGACCTCGGCGAGGTTGGTGTTCTTCTGCGGATTCGACAGCATCGCCATCAGCATCACCGGAACGGTGTGTTCATCGATGAGATAGCCGTTGCCGATCACCGGATGCGTGGCGGCACGTCGGATCATGTCCTCGACAAAGGCTCGGACCTGCGGTCCGCTGCTGCCGAAGTGGTAGTCGGCGTCGTGGCGGGCTGCCCAGATCGCCCAGTCGTCGAGCCCGGCCTCGTTGATAGCGCCCATGTCCTGGTACGTGCCGATCCAGTAGCGGTCCGGGTCGATGGCGCCGTCCAGCACGATCCGGTCGCTGTGCTGCGGGAACATCTGTGTGTACACCGCGCCCAGGTAGGTGCCGTAGGAGCCGCCGTAATAGTTGAGCTTGCGTTCGCCGAATGCGCTGCGAATGACATCCATGTCCCGGGCGGTATTGCGGGTGGTGATGTGGCGGGCCTTCTCGGGATCGGGTGCCACACAGGACGCAGCCAACGCGGCGGCCAGGGTGGTGTCGCGAGCGTAGCCGAAGGTATCGAAGCCGGCCGAGAACATCATGGTGGGCAGCGGCAGCGCACAATTCACCCGGTCCGATCGGCCGATACCCCGCGGGTCCATGCCGATCAGGTCGTACCGGGCACGGACATCCGGTGTGAGCCGATCCTGGAGGTCGACCATCATGCTCAGGCCCGGACCGCCGGGACCGCCGGGGTTGGACAGCATGATCCCGCGTCTTTGGGCAGGGTCGGTGGCTGGGATGCGCGAGATCGCTACGGTCAGCGTGCGTGAGTCCGGTCGGTTGTAGTCGAGCGGTACAACAACGCCTGCGCATTGAGCCCCCGCGCCATCGAGCACCGCGTCATTGCACGGCTTCCAGTCCAGTTGCTGGTGATAGAACGACTCCAGCCCACCTGGGATGTCATCGACCGGGTCGGCGCTTGCCGGTCCCATGGGCAATGTGGCGAATGCGGCTACCGATATGACCCCGAGAACGAGCCATCGAATCCATGTTATCGGCATTGCATCTCCTGCCCGCGACCTCCGTGTACGCATCCCTGATTCCGTCGCACAGCCATTTCCGGGGGTCTCGGACCAGCACCATACAGACGTTTGCTGAAACGGGCTCGGCGAAGCCGAGATTTTTAGAATCGTCGCCCATGCTTGCCTCGGTCAGATCGATCTTGTGCCTCCAACATCAGGTTTTGCGACGCGAGCCGACGTGCACAAATCACAGACTGGTTGCGATGGCGTCGTATGCCAAGAAATTGCTTGCCATGTCGCGAACAGATATCCGCGTATCGACTCGATCCAGGAGAGCTTTTTTCGCCTTTCTGGGCGGCCGCAACGTTTGTTGAAAACTTTATAAATGTAAATATGAAATCGTTATGCTACCGTGATCCAAATCTGAAGTGTTGTGACCGGTTGGTGCGGGCCCAGAGTGCCTGCGCGTCGGGTAGTTGGACGCGGGAGGCGTGATGGAATTCGGGCATCTGTTGTCGACGTATCGGAAAAATGCTTGCCGCACAGCGTGTTCGGCTACCGATGTGCCTGGTCTGCCGGTCGACGGCACGCCCTGGCAACCAGTGATGTGGTGGCGGATCGGCCGGCTATGGCTTGCGCCCCTCACACTCGCCATGATCATGCTGGCGACAGCATTGTCGATGCCGGTCGCGCGAGCCGCAGTGCTGTCCCCTGGTGACGATCCCTTCTATGCCGCACCCACCGATCTCGCGTCACATCCGAACGGTGCGGTGCTCGGGGCGCGGACGATCCCGCTGCTCGGTTTGCCGATACCGGTGGCGGCGTGGCAATTGCGGTATCGCACAACCGATTCCGAAGAGCATCCGCAGCTGGACGTGACGACGGTGCTGGTGCCGCCGGTGCCCTGGAGCGGGCCGCGGCCGGTGTTGTCGTACCAGGTACCCGAGAACAGTCTCGATACCCGGTGCGCGCCGTCGTCCACGCTGCGCGGCGGACGCGCCACCGACATGGCGAGCACCATGCAGGATGCGCCGTTCATCGCGGAGGCACTGCTGCGTGGATGGGCCGTCGTGGTCAGCGATTTCGAAGGGCCGCAGTCCCGACTCTTCGACGGCGTGACATCCGGACGTGGAGTCCTGGACGGAATCCGGGCCGCACGGTCCTTCCCGCCAGCCGGCATCGATGCCTCGAGCCCGATCGGCGCCTTTGGATACTCGAGCGGAGCCTTCGCCACCCTGTGGGCCACGCAGTTGCGTCGGGAATACGCACCAGACGTGCGATTCGTCGGCACCAGCGCCGGCGGAATCCCCACCGATATCCCGGCCGTGGCACAACGCGCCGACGGTGATGCAGGGGCGATTCTGATCCTGCTCGGGCTGGCCCGCAATGAACCCGACTCCCGGCTGGCCGACTTGCTGAACGACCGGGGCCGCCGCGCGCTGCTCGCCGCAGACACCTCCGCCTGCGGTGCAGATCTGGCTCAGAATTACTCCGACATCCACGTCGACGACTTCGCCACGGTGCCGAACCTGCTAGCGCATCCCGCTTTCCGCAACGCCGCCACGCCCAATGAACTCGGCCGCACCGCCCCCGACACCCCGCTGTACCTGTACCACAGCGTCGCCGACGAGAAGATCCCCGTCGCCGGTTACACCGCCCTCGTCGATAGCTACTGTGCACAGGGCGCCACCCTCACCGCAATCCACTCGCTGTTCCCGACGCACATCGGAGCCGCCGCAGGCGAGGCCACGGGCGGCATGAACTTCCTCGCCGACCGCTTCGCCGGCACCCCACAAGCCCCGGGGTGTGTGGTGCAGTAAGCACCGGCCCATCAGGCCGAGTGCAGGGCGGCCACTTTCGTTGCCCACGGGGACCAAGCGCAGCACCACCCCCAGCGCGATGGCCGTGGTCGCTTCCACCGCCGCCGTCACCAGGGTCGCGGCCACGCCGTCGTTGATGCGAATGGCGAAGGTGCGCTTCAGCGCTGCGACGTCGATCGCGCGGTCGGCACCTGCTGACCTTGGAGAAGGATGCCGCGGACAGCAAAGCAACCGGTCGCCCGACCTCGACACCGGTCGCCGACGCCGGGCCCGTCAGGCGTCATCGGCCTTGCTGAGATTCACTCGCGGTTCGACGGGCTGCACGTGAATGTTCTCAGCCAGACAGCGGCGGCCGCCCACTCGCTGTTGCATTCCAGCACGATCGTGACCAACCGGCTGGATGTCGGTGAGGTGGTGGCGTCGTTGGGGTCGATCCGCAACGTCCGCTTCGTCGACTGCCCGAACCGAGGGCTGCGATCCTGGTACGCGTCGGGTCCCGTCGCCGGATTCGCGGCCCACCCCCGGAGCCTTGCGCTGCCTGCCGGGTTGCGTCGCTGGATGTGCCGGGAATCCGATCAATTGCGCGAAATCTATTGTGCTGCAAGCTCGATCACCTACCTCGAGGTCCGACTCCCTGATCGCGGTGACTCGGAAGCCCTTTCAGTGCCATGTGCCCAGCCTCTCTGCGGGATGCTGGTTCCTCGAAGTATGCCGTCACGTGACACTAAGTTCTGGGTCCTCCGACCGGCACGGCCGAACACGTGTCCGGCCGTGCCGAGAGCAACCAGCGACGGCCGTCCCCGCTTCATCAGCGGGCCTCGTCGGTGGATTTCGAGGTGACCTGGGCCAGAAGTTCCAAGGCTATGGGGGCGCAGAGGGGCTGCTTGGCCAGCGGTCGCAGATCCTCCACGGTGAGGGGTCGGTCCTCGGCGGCAGCGGCCAGCTCGGCTGTGGCGAATCCGCACACGTGCCCCTGGCACCAGCCCATTCCTGGTCGCGCCAGCAGTTTGACAGTCCGTACATCGGTGGCGCCGAGCTCGTCGCGGGCCCGACAGACGCTGTCGAAGCTGACCTCCTCGCACCGGCAGATCGTGGTGTCCGGGGTGAGCCACTCGTGCCAGCGCGCCGGGACCGGGTGCGCCTGGTGCATGGCGGCGGCGAAGACACGGAGGCGCCGGATGCGCGCACGCAGTCGACGAATATGCATGGCGTGGACCTCGAGCGCGTCGGCCGCCGCGATCCCGGCCAGTTCACCCTCGGCTACCGCAAGCAGCGCCCCGCCGACTCCGGTTGCTTCACCGGCGACGTACACCCCTGGCACGGTGCTGCGCTGCGAGTCGTCGACGACGGCGACGAGAGACTGGTCGACGTCGATCCTGGTTTGGGCGCCCACCGCGGTGATGAGCTCCATCGAAGGGGTGAAACCCCAGCCCAGGGCGACCAGGTCTACGTCAACGGTCGTCGTGGGGCCGACAACTCGCCCCGCATGATCAAGCCGGGCCAGTTGGACCGCCTTGGTGCCGGTGGGATCGGCATCGATGCGAGTCACCGCGGTGCGCGTCCGGTACGGGATCCGGTGGCGGGCCAGCGCCAGGGCGTACTCCGCACCCTCGGCGACCTTGGCAGGAAGGGCTGCCACGGCGCGGGCGTGGCGCGCCCATCCGGTCAGGGTATTGGCCTCGCACACGGCCACGACTGTCGCTCCGGCATCGGCGAGCTGCTTGGCGACCGGAAGGAGGAAGGGGCCCGTTCCCGCGACGACAGCGCGTTGGCCGGCGAGTGTGCGGTGTCCCTTCAGCAGGGCTTGTACGCCGCCAGCAGCCATGACTCCGGGGAGGTCCCAACCGGGGACGGGCAGCTGGCGGTCGTACCCACCCGGACAGAGAATCAGCCTGGCGGCGACGACGTGCCTGGGCGTCGCCTCAGCGGTGTCGACGCCCACGATCGTCGAAGTGAGGTGGAGGGTCCAGCCCCCTTCCCGGTCATCGGCGCCGGTCGGCGCCGCGGGCTCCACGAACCACACCTGGGCATTGGGAAGGTGCACCACCGCGCCCATCTGCCGGTGTCGGCGCAGCTTCTCACGAAGCTCGGTGAACAGCTTCCAGTCGTGATGGCCTTCCGCCTCCGGCCCACGTGGGGCGCGCTCGTCCGGATGACGCCAGTACTGGCCGCCGATCTGGGCACCAGCGTCCACCAGCACGACGGTCTTGCCCCGGTCGGCCGCAGCTACTGCGGCCGCCAGGCCGGCTGGGCCGGCACCGACGACCGCTACGTCAAACGTGCCGACCGCTTGTCCAGCAGGGGTCGGGTTGGTGCTCATCACTTGGTCCCTCCGTCGTTGGGAGCGTCAGTTGCCGCACCGAGCGGTGCAGCGGTCGTGCTCAGCTGCATGCCTTCGCAGACGGGGACGAGGCAGGCGCGCTGGTTGGGTGCGCCGTCGACGGTGATCAGGCAGTCGTAGCAGATCCCGATGCCACAGAAGAGGCCTCGGGGGCGGCCGTTCTTCCGGGTGGTGCGCCAGGACTGGATCCCGGCGTCGATGAGTGCCGCACCCACGGTCTGGCCGGGGTGGGCGAGGAGTTCCTGGCCGTCGAGGGTGAGGTGTACGACGGACGTGCCGCCGTCCTCGACCGTCCGCGGACCGGCCTGGGTTTTCGGATGTCTTGTCATGCGTGGTCACCAGCCGAGAAGCGAGCGGGGGCGAAGGGGGAGAGGTCCAGGTCGGGCGACTTGTCGGCCATGGCCTGAGCCAACAGCTTCGCGGTGCCGACCGACAGCCCTATGCCGGCGCCCTCGTGCCCGGTCGCGTGCCACATCCCGGTAAGGCGGGAGTCGTGGCCGATCACGGGCAGATGGTCGGGGCAGTACGGCCGGAACCCCAGGTAGGTGCGCATGATGCGGACCCGGGCCAGCGAGGGGAACAACGCCAGTGCCTTGGCCGCGATCTCGCGGAGGACCGGCAACGACACGGTGCGGTCGAACCCGACCCGCTCCCGCGAGGACCCGATCAGGATGGTCCCGGCCTGCGTTCCCTCGATCACGGTAGAGGTCTGCAGGCCTTCGTCGGAGGAGTGCGTCGAGGCGACGTACTCGCCGGCATACACTTTGCGGTTGATCGTGGGCGGCAGCGGCTCGGTCACGAGCACGAAGCCACGCCGGGGAAGGACGGGTACGTCGACCCCAGCCATCGCCGCGATCTCGCTCGCCCAGGTGCCGGCGGCGTTCACCACGTGGTCGCAGGCGATCGTTCCTCGACTGGTGCGGACGGCTTTGACCCGTCGTTCGCCACCCAGGTCACGGTGCTCGATCCCGGTGACTTCGATACCTGTGGAGACGACAGCCCCCATGCCGCGTGCCAGCCGCAGCAGATGGGCGGTAAGAAGCATGGGCTGCACTTGGGCGTCTTGCGGGTAGTACGCGGCTGCCGCCAGGCCGGTACGGATGTTCGGCTCGTACTGGCGGATGTCGGCTGCGTCGACGTCCACGGTCTCGATGCCTGCCAGGCGCTGACGGGCGCCGAGTTCCCGTAGCGCGTCAGCGCCCTCGGGGCTCGACGCGACGACGAAGCCGCCCTTGGACTCGAACTCCCATAGCTGACCGAACTCGGCCAGGTCGTCGTGCCACACCGAGTGCGAGTACAGAGCCAGGTCCAGCTCATGGCCGGCCTCCTTGTCCGACACCAGCAGGTTGCCCTCACCCGCGCTACTGGTCCCCGACGCAACCTGGCCCTGCTCGAGCACCTGCACGCGGAAGCCTTCCCGCGCCAGGAAGTACGCGCAGGCCGCGCCGACCGCACCCGCGCCGATCACCACGACTTCTGCGCCCTTGGGCAGGTGATCGCTCATGCCACCCTCCCGGGAGGTCCGCAAAGTGCGGTCACAGCAGGAACCCCGCAGGGAATGGGTCGGTGGGATCGAGCATGTACTGCGCGGTGCCGGTGACCCATGCCCGTCCGGTGATGGTGGGTACGACGGCACGAATCGTCTCGCCGTCCTCGGTGCCCGGCAGCTCGACCTCCTCGATGAGTCGGCCGACGAACTTGGACCCGATGAACGACTCGTTGACGAAGTCGGTGTGGAGGTCGAGCTCGCCGCGCGCGTGCAGCTGTGCCATCCGGGCACTGGTGCCGGTGCCGCAGGGCGACCGGTCGAACCAACCGGGGTAGATCGCCATGGCATGCCGGGAGTGCTGGGCGGTGGCATCCGGCGCCTTCAGGTACACGTGGTGGCACCCGTTGATGTCCGAGCGTTCCGGGTGCACCGGCCTGGCCTGCTCGTTGATCGCGTCCATGATGGCAAGCCCCGCGTCGATCAGCCGCTGCTTCGCCGCCCTGTCGAACGGTAGGTCGAGGTCGTCGAGGCCGACGATCGCGTAGAAGTTGCCTCCGAACGCGATGTCGTAGCGGACGTCGCCGTACCCCTCGACCTTGACGACCTGGTCCAGCGCGAGGCTGAACGACGGCACGTTCGTGATGGTGACCGACTCCGCGTGTCCGTCTCGTACGGCGACCTCGGCGACGACGAGACCGGCCGGGGTGTCGAGGCGGATCGTGGTCACCGGCTCGACGACGGGGACCATCCCGGTCTCGACCAGCACAGTCGCCGTACCGATGGTGCCGTGGCCACACATCGGAAGGAGTCCCGAGACCTCGATGAAGAGCACGCCGTAGTCGGCATCAGGCCGGGTAGCGGGCTGGAGGATCGATCCGGACATGGAGGCGTGGCCGCGCGGCTCGAACATCAACAGCGTGCGCAGCTCGTCGTTGTTGTCGATGAACCATTGGCGGCGCTCCGCCATCGTGGCACCGGGGAAGACTCCGACGCCGCCGGTGATGACGCGCGTAGGCATGCCCTCGGTGTGTGAGTCCACAGCGTGAATGATGCGTGTTGTCCTCATGTTGCCCTTTCTCGGATGCTCCAGCGGTGCGGATCAGCTCAGCTTCCCGTCAACTCTGCGCGGTACGTCGGCGTCGTCGCGCAGCTCGCTCGGAAGCAGGAAGTCGGGGAATCCTTGATAGGCCACCGGCCTGGTGAACCGATCGATGGCGGCGGTGCCGACCGAGGTGGTCCCGGCAGCGGTGGTTGCCGGATAAGGGCCTCCGTGCTGCTGGGCGTAGGTCACCGAGACGCCCGTGGGCCACTGGTTCCACAGCAGTCGGCCAGCCTTCGAGGCCAGTATGGTCGTCAGCTGCCCGACGATCTGGTCGTCCTCGTTCGCCACCAGGGTCGCGGTGAGCTGTCCCTCCAGCTGCTCCGCGACCTCGACCAGCTGCTGCTCGTCGGCGTACTCGACGATCAGGACGGTCGGGCCGAAACACTCGGCCAGCAGCGCTTCCGGATCGGCCAATAGGTCCTGCACCGAGGTGGACAGGATAGCCGGAGCGGGCGGGTCGTTGAGCGGATCCTCCCCCTCGGCGATCACGGTGACAGCGGGATGCCGGCGCAGCTGCTGCTGGCCACTCAGGTAGCCGGCCGTGATCTTGTCGTTGAGCAGCGGCGCGGCCGACGGCAGCGCGCCGGCGCGCAGCGATGTCAACAAGTGGGAGTCGCCGGGTGCGAGGACCACGCCCGGCTTGGTGCAGAACTGGCCCGCGCCCAGCGTGAAGGACCCGACCAGCCCGGCGGCGATGTCTACGCCGCGGTCGGCGTCCGCGGAAGCAGTGACGAACACCGGGTTCACCGACCCGAGCTCGCCGTAGAACGGGATCGGCTCCGGGCGCGACGACGCCAGGTCGAACAGCGCTCGCCCGCCGGGGATGGAGCCGGTGAACGCCGCAGCCTTCACCTGCGGGTGCGTCAGCACGACCACCCCGGCCTCTTGGCCGTAGACGATCTGCAGGAGCCCGCTCGGTGCGTCGAGCTCGTCGAACGCCTCGGTCACCACCTGCGCCGTCGCGGCGGAGAGCCCGACATGGCCCGGATGTGCCTTCACGATCACGGAGCATCCGGCAGCGAGGGCAGAGGCGGTGTCGCCGCCGGCCACGGAGAATGCGAAGGGGAAGTTGGAGGCGGCGAACACTACCACCGGGCCGTAGGGGACGCGGGTGCGCCGCAGGTCCGGACGCGGCCCCATCGACCAGTCCGGATCCGCGTGGTCCACGCGCGCGTCCAGGTAGCCGCCCTCGTTCACCGTCTCGGCGAACAGCCTCAGCTGGAACGTCGTACGCGCCAGCTCGCCGCGGAGCCGTTGCTCGGCGAGGTGCGTCTCCCGGATGGCGAGCGGGACCAGGATGTCGGCGGCACCATCGAGCCGATCCGCAACGGCCCGCAGCACTGCGGCGCGCTCGGTGCGGGTTCGGCTGGACCACTGCGTCGCGGCCCGTTGCGCACCGAGGACGATATCGTCGATGCGGTCGGTGCGGGTGTCATACATAATTCCTCCAACGTGGACAGACATTTTGGTGCGTCACGCGCGTTGCCGGTAGCGGTCGTAGGCATGCTGCGCCACGACCAGGTCCTCCCAGGCCATGCCAACTCCGGAGAAGACTGCCGGGCGACCGGGCGACGGGGTGAAGCGGCCGGTTACCAGTTCGGTCAGGTTGGCCAGCGGGTGTCCGCGCTCAGCGCCCGCGACCCACTCGGTCGCTGGCCGGGCAAGGAGCAGGTTGCCCGACTCACGCATCGCCGCGGCACGGCTCTCCACCACGACGTCGGCATTGAGCACCAGCTCCGTGGGGAGTTCGCGCTTGTCGGGGCCGTGTACGCCGATCGCGCAGACCACGGCATCGCCGGGTATGTCGCCGGCGTCGAAGAGGGGAGTGCGGGAGGACGTGGCACAGACAATGAGGTCCGCCCGCGACAGGTCCCGCGCGGCGTCGGCGGGTCGGACAGGAGCGCCGAGAGCGGCCGACCGTGCGACGAGCGCGTCTACCCCCTCGGGGCGGCGTCCCACCACGGCGATGTCGTCAGGGTGCAGGACCGCGTTGAGGTACGCGATGTGACGCTCAGCCTGCGGGCCGGTGCCGAAGACCACCACCCGCTGTGCGCGTACCGCGGATTCGGGGTCTACGCCGCGGTGGGCGGCGATGAGGTGTTGGGCGGCCATCACCGTAGTGGCCGGGGTGCGCACCAGTGTCAGCTCCGCAGCGTCGAGAACCGCCAGTGGCGCGTGGTGCTCGGTTTCGAACAAGACGTAGACGCCTTGGACGTTCGGGTGTCCATCCTTGGGGTTGCCCGGCGCGAGGGTGAGGACCTTGACCCCCGACGCGCCGCCGGTAGCGCTGGGCATCATCAGGAACTCGGCGCCCGGCCCGGCGGGAGCGAAGAGCCTCGGGCTGTCCTGTTCGGGATCGATGCGTCCTGATACGAGAGCCTCGGTGAGGACGCGGACCGCACTGGGTCCGTCGACGAGGTCCGCGATGGCGACTGCGCTGAGGTGGGCCGGACCAGTCCAACGACCACCTGCGCCGGCAGACTGCCCACTGGGTGCCATCATGATCTCTTCCTCTCCGAGGCTCTCGCCCCTCATCAGCAACACAGGATCGTTCTGTGATCCTGGGCTGCTTGCCTAGGGTGTGTCTCTCGATGCCGGCCGGCTAGTCCATGGCATGGGATCGACAGACACGCCAACTACGATCAGCGGTAGCCCTTGGCCAGAGCAGCCTCGGTGTCGCGGCGTATCGCCTCGGCCTGCTCTGCGGTCAATGGGCTGCGCGGCGGGCGGCACTGACCGCCCTTGCGGCCGGCGATGTCCATCGACAGCTTGATCGCCTGGACGAACTCGGTCTTCGAATCCCACCGCAGCAGGGAGTGCAGGTCGCGGTAGAGCGGCATGGCCGCCGTCAGGTCCTCGACGTTGCCGGAGGTTGCCAGCCGGTACAGCTTGGCGGTGGCCTCGGGAATCGCGTTGGGGTAGCCCGCGATCCAGCCGACCGCGCCGGCCAGGCCGAACTCGACCACGACGTCGTCGGAGCCGATGAGGATGTCCAGATCCGGCGCCAGCTCCTGGATCTCGTAGACGCGGCGAACGTCGCCGGAGAACTCCTTGACCGCCTTGATCAGACCCTCCGAGTGGAGTTCGGCCAGCAGGTCCGGGGTCAGGTCGACCTTGGTGTCGTAAGGGTTGTTGTACGCCACGATCGGAACCCCGACCTTGGCAGCCTCGCGATAGTGGTTGAGCACCGATTGACGGTCCGCACGGTAGATGTTCGGCGGAAGCATCAGCACCGACTGGGCGCCCACCTCGGCCGCCTGCTCGATCCAGCGGACAGTCTCCCGCGAGCCGTACGCCGCCACGCCGGGCATCACGCCGAACCCTTCGGGGGAGGCCTGCACCGCCACCTCGACCACGCGGGCGCGCTCTTCGGGGGTCAGCGTCTGGTACTCGCCCAGCGAGCCGGACGGGCACACGCCGTCGGTGCTGTTGGCGGCCAGCCATGCGACGTGCCTGGCGTAGCCGTCGTAGTCGACGCTGAGGTCGTCGTTGAACGGCAGTGCGGTCGCGGTGTAGAGGCCGCGCCAGGGATTCTCTTTCGAGATGGTCATGTTGTGAAGTCTCCTGGATCAAGGTTGCGCACGAATAGAATGTGATATTGCACTGCGATTCGCAAGAGGCTTGGTCGGTTAGCCTCCGGGTCGCCGGCTTCAGTCTGCCTCCCGCCCGAACTTTATGCAATGTGCTATTGCACTAGCCGATTTCGGTCTCTACGCTAGGCCTCGGTTCCAGCAGAGTCACACCGCGGTGGCTTAGCGCGGACCTGACGCCTGAGGCGTTGACCAGGAGTGGAGATACACATGATTCGTAAGACGTGGATCGGCGCCACGGCGGCAGTCGCTCTGACTTTGACCCTATCTGCCTGTGGCGGGGGCGGTCTGGCGGCGGGCGGCGGAGGTGACGGCGGAAAGGGCGACATCCGGCTGGGCATGGCGGCGCCGCTGAGCGGCAGCAGCGCCGCGATCGGGCCGTACATGAAGAACGGCGCGCAGCTCGCGATCGACGAGATCAACGCCTCCGGTGGTGTGCTCGGCCGCAAGCTCGAGCTCGTCCCCGAGGACGATGCGTGTGACCCGAGGACAGCAGCGTCGGCGGCCGCCAAGCTCGTCACGGAGGGCGTGACCGTGTCAGTCGGCGGCTACTGCTCGTCGGCGACCCTGCCGACGCTCTCGATCTTCAACAAGGCCGACGTCCCGATGATCATCCCGGCCGCGAACTCCAACGACCTGGTCAAGAGCAAGCTGTCGAATGTCTTCCTGCTCAACGGCACCGGTGCCCAGCAGGCCCAAGCGGCGGTCGATTTCATCAAGTCCTCAGGCGTCAAGGCCGTCGCGCTCGCAGACGACAACACGTCGTACTCCAAGGACATCAGCACCCGCACCGGGGAGAAACTCGGGGCAGTCGGATCGGTCAAGGTCGTGGACCACGAGTCGGTGACCGCTGGCGAGTCGGACTACTCCGCCGCGGTGACCTCGATCCTCAACGCGAAGCCGGACTTCGTGTACTGGACCGGCTACTACCAAGAGGGCGGGCTGCTCATCAAGCAGCTTCGCGCGGCGGGTTACACCGGCAAGATCATGGTCGCGGACGGATCCGTCGACGAGCAGATGATCTCCATCGCCGGTGCCGCCAACGCCCAGGGCGTGTTTGCGACCATGACGCAGACGCCGCAAACGATTGCTGGCGGCGAGAAGTGGATCGCCGACTACAAGGCCGCCTTCAAGGCCGACCCCGGGCCCTACTCGACGCAGTCGTACGACGCCGTGCGCGTGGCAGCCCAGGCGATCAAGAACGCCAACTCGACCAAGGGCAGCGACATCGTCGCCGCGCTGGAGAAGATCGACGGGTTCCCGATCTTCAGCGGCAAGCTCAAGTTCACCCCGGAGCACACCCTCAGCGAGGGCGGCTTCGGCATCCTCGTGGTCCAGGGCAACACCTTCGCGCTCAACAAGTGACCCTCGGCTCGCGGGCGCCGATGGCCCGCGCCCGCGAGCCGCGGCCGCATCACCCTCTCCTGCCGGCCCCGCCGGCTCCCGGCATTTAGGAGTGTGCCATGGACCTGCAATATCTCATCCAACTGATCCTGAACGGCCTCTTCATCGGCTCGTTCTACGCCCTCGTCGCGCTCGGCTACTCGATGGTCTACGGCATCATCAAACTGCTGAACTTCGCCCACGGTGACATCTACATGCTCGGCGCCTTCGCAGGCTATGCGCTGCTGACCGCGGTAGCCGGCTCGCTGGGCGGCGGCGCCTCGATCGTCGTACTCGTCCTGATCATGGTGGTGGCAATGCTGGTCACCGGCACCGTGGGGCTTGTCCTCGAGCGGGTCGCCTACCGGCCGCTGCGCGGAGCACCGCGATTGTCGGTGCTGATCACGGCGGTCGGCGCCAGCTTCGCGCTGGAGTACGGCATCGCCGTCGGGTTCGGCCCGAACCCGCGTGTCTATCCCGTCGGCTTCGGCAACGGTGCCATCTCCGTGCTGGGCGCCCGGGTCACCTACGCCCAGCTCGCCATGATGGTGATCGCGGTCGGCCTCATGGTCGCCCTCGACCAGCTCGTCAACCGGACCCGGACGGGTCGCGCGATGCGCGCGATCTCGCAGGATCCGAAAGCCTGCCTGCTGATGGGCATCAATGTCGACCGCGTCATCTCGCGCACCTTCTTCATCGGCTCGGCGCTGGCCGGTGCGGCCGGAGTTATGGCCGGCGCATATTACGGGAAGGTGGACTTCCTGATGGGCTTCATCATCGGCCTCAAGGCGTTCACCGCCGCAGTGATCGGCGGCATCGGCAACCTGCGGGGCGCCGTTCTCGGCGCTGTCGTTCTCGGGCTGCTCGAGTCCTTCGGAACCGCCGCGCTCGGCAGTGAGTGGCGAGACGTCTTCGCCTTCGGCTTCCTGATCGTGTTCCTGACCGTCCGACCAACCGGTCTGCTCGGCGAGCGAGTGACGGAGCGGGTCTGATGAGCAACGATAACTCGATCCCGGCCCGAGACGGGGCCGTCGACGCCCCCTCCGGCTTCGTGCAAGCCGTCGACGGGGCCGGCAAGTCCACGGTCGGTCACGTCGGCTCCGGCCTCGCGCCCGCGGATGCAGCTGGCCGTGTAACGCCGGTAAGCCGCGCGATCAGCCACCCGCTGTTCGGCTGGGTCGTGATGGCCCTCGCCGTTGCGCTGCCTTTCGTCAACTCCTCGTCTTACAGCATCCGGATCGCAACGGACGCGCTCATCTTCGTGATGCTCGCCGTCGGCCTGAATATCGTCGTGGGCTACTGCGGTCTGCTCGACCTGGGCTTCGCCGCCTTCTTCGCGATCGGTGCCTACACGTCCGGCATCCTCACCACGTCGCTGGGGTGGCCCATTCTGCTCACGATCCCAGTCGTCGTGATCGCAGCCGTCATCGGCGGGGTGGTGATCGGCGGCCCGACCTTGCGACTGCGCAGTGACTACCTCGCGATCGTCACCCTCGGATTCGGCGAGATCATCCGGATCACCGCGAACAACCTCGATATCACCGGCGGCCCGAACGGGATCTTCGGTATCCCGGACTTCGGCGACTTCGGCCTGCGTTCTGACATCACGACCTACTGGATCGTCGTCGCTGTCGTTGCAGCAGCGGTGTTGGCTTCCGCGCGGCTCGGCAAGGGACGGCTGGGCCGGGCCTGGCGGTTCGTGCGCGAGGACGAGGACGCCGCGGAGGCGATGGGCATCCACACCTACCGGGTGAAGTTCGCGGCGTACATCACCGGAGCGATCTTCGGCGGGATCGCCGGTGTGCTCTTCGCGGTGCACCAGACGGCGATCTCGCCAACCAGCTTCAACTTCCTCTGGTCGGCGCTCATTCTCATGGCGGTGGTCCTCGGCGGGATGGGCTCAACGCCCGGCGTCGTCGTCGGCGCGCTCGTCATCTCCCTGCTCCCCGAATTGCTGCGTGGCGCGGAGAACTGGCGCTATCTCGTCTTCGGCGTCCTCCTCATCATCGTGATGCTGTTCCGCCCGCAGGGCATCTGGCCGCACCGGGGCGACGAAAAGCCGTCGCGGATCGAGAAGCGACGAGCCCGCACGGCGGCAAAGGAGATCGCACCATGACCGCGACACACGGCAAGGTGGGAGGGAACGGCTCGTCGGCCACGGGGCTGCTCCAAGTCCGCGACATGACAGTGGCCTTCGGCGGAGTCACTGCCGTCAACGGCCTGACCTTCGATGTGCACGAAGGGGAGGTCCTCTCGGTAATCGGCCCGAACGGTGCCGGCAAGACCAGCGCCTTCAACTGCATTACCGGCTTCTACAAGCCGTCGGCCGGGCACGTCACCTTCGACGGCAGCGATATCACCGGCAAACGTCCCGCGGTCATCGCCGCGCGCGGGGTCGCCCGCACGTTTCAGAACCTGCGCCTGTTCGGCGAGCTCAGCGTCCTGGACAACGTGCGCGCAGGGATGCATGTGCGGATCCGGCAGAACGCGTTCGACGCCATCCTGCACACCCCCCGATACCACCGCAGCGAGCAAACCGCGACCGACGAGGCGCACCGCTGGCTCGACTTCGTCGGAGCGCGCGGGAGCCGGGTCCACGAAGTGCGCAACCTGCCGTACGGCGAGCAGCGCCGCGTCGAGATCGCCCGGGCCCTGGCCCGTGAACCGAAGATGCTCCTGCTCGATGAGCCCGCGGCCGGCCTGAACCACAACGAGAAGGAGGAGCTCCTCGGCCTACTGCGCCGCATCAGCGACCTCGGGACCGCGGTCGTGCTCATCGAGCACGATATGGGCCTGGTCATGGAGGTCTCCGAACGCATCGTCGTCCTCAACTACGGCAAGGAGATCGCGGACGGCGCACCCCACCAGATCCGCACCGATCCCAGGGTCGTCGAGGCCTACTTGGGCACCGACGACGCCGAGGCCGAAGCGGTGGCCGCCGCCGACGAGGAGATTTTCAGCGATCACACCGCGGCACCGAGCGAGAAGGGCGAGTCGTGAGCACAGTTACTCCGGTCCTCGAGGTCGAGGACCTCGTGGTCAACTACGGACGGGTCGAGGCGCTGCGCGGTCTGTCGCTGACGGTCGGTGAAGGCGAGACGGTGTCGCTGCTCGGCAACAACGGCGCTGGCAAGTCGACCACCGTCTCTACGATCTCCGGTCTGGTGCGCGCGAAGTCGGGACGGATCAGGGCGTTCGGCAAGGAGATCACAGCAGCCAAGCCCTGGGAGCTCGTCGAGATGGGCATAGTCCACGTGCCCGAAGGCCGACGGATCTTCCCTCGGCTCAGCGTCCACGAGAACCTGCTCATCGGTGGTTACACCGTCCGTGACAGCAAGGCGATCGAGGAGCGGATCCAGGAGGTGTACGAGCTTCTACCGCGGCTGCGCGACCGCCGCAACCAGCACGGCGGCACCCTGTCCGGGGGCGAGCAGCAGATGTTGGCGATGGGGCGCGCAATGATCGCCGCGCCGCGCCTGCTCATGCTCGACGAGCCGTCCATGGGACTCGCCCCCCTCATGGTCGCCCAGATCATGCAGGTCGTGCGAACCATCAGCGAGCGAGGCACCGCCGTACTCCTCATCGAGCAGAACGCCCGGTCCGCGCTCACCGTGGCCACCCGCGGCTACGTACTCGAGGCGGGCGTGACCAGCCTCGAGGGGTCCTCGGAGGAGTTGCGGACCAATCCCCGAGTAGTGGAGGCCTACCTTGGCGCCTGAGAGGTCGTTCAGCTTCGAGACGGTGGACTACCACACCGGCGGTGAGCCGTTCCGGATCGTCGCCCACGGAGCGGTCCGGCTCGACGGCGCCACTGTGGCGGACAAGCGGGTCCGGGGGATCGCGAGCCCGGAGGTGCAGTATGCCCGCGCGCTCCTGTGCAGCGAGCCACGCGGCCACGCAGACATGTACGGCGGCTTCGTCACCGAGCCCGACGACGACGGCGCCGATCTCGGGGTGCTGTTCTGGCATAAGGACGGCTTCTCCACCGCGTGCGGCCACGGCACCATCGCGCTGGGTGTGTGGGCCGTCGAGTCCGGCCTCGTGCCGCGACTCGAGCAGGGCACTCGCGACGTACGGATCGACGTACCCTCCGGGCGGGTCACCGCCCGCGTTGCCTTCGAGGCGGGCGAGATCGCCCACGTCTCGTTCGTCAACGTCCCGAGCTGGGTGCACTCCACCGGTGTCGACGTCGAGACCGACCGTGGCCGCGTCACGTGCGACATCGCCTTCGGCGGTGCGATGTACGCCGTGGTGTCCGCCGCGGATCTCGGCCTGGCTGTTCGCCCCGCAGACCTGCCCGACCTGATTCGGACCGGTCGCCAGATCCGGGATGGCCTCAACGCCGCCCGCGCGGCGGAGCACCCGAGCGACGCGCGCCTGTCCGGCGTCTACGCAACGATGTTCACCGAGGACGTCGACCCCGACGACGCGACCGCCGCCCAGGCGTTCGAGGGACTCAGTGCCGAGGGTGCGCTGCACCAGCGCAACGTCGTGGTGTTCTCCGACGGCGAGGTCGATCGGTCCCCGTGCGGGTCCGGCACCGCGGCCAGGGTCGCGCATCTGACCAGTCAGGGACGTCTCGCCGACGGTGAGGTTCTGGTGCACGACTCTATCGTCGGCAGCAGATTCCGTGCTCGGGCCGTGGCGCGGGTCCAGGCCGACGGTCACGACGCGGTCGTGCCCGAGGTCGTCGGCACGGCGCACAAGTTGGGAGACAGCCGCTTTGCCGTGGACCCACGCGACTCGCTGGTTCCCGGCTTCATCCTCAGGTGAGGGTCCACGGACCGATGAGAGGTTTCAGGGGATCGACCTGGAATCCCGACATCCGTGACCTGTGGCGGACCAGATCGCTACGCCGTCGGCCCGGCGATTTGGCCCGTCCCCGACAGCGCACGTAACATGTGATATGTCACTGGTCGTCTCGCTTGTACCGTAGCAACTGACCAGATCACACGGGCCGATCCCCGTGGTCGCCGCTCATCCGCCCACACGCAACAAGAAGGCAATGATGTCCGCCACCGATACGCCGGTCTCGACACTGACGTCGTTCCTCCCCCGGAAGAGCATGCGCGACGAGATCATCGAGAAGTTGCGCGGGGCGATCATCACCGGCGAGTTGCGCCCTGACGTCGTGTACTCGGCCCCCGGACTGGCCGAACAGTTCGGCGTGTCCGCGACTCCGGTCCGCGAAGCAATGATCGACCTGGCCAAGGAGGGCTTGGTCGAAACCGTGCGCAACAAGGGCTTTCGCATTCGTGAGCCATCCGAACAGGAGCTGGACAACCTCGTCGAGGTCCGCCTGCTCATCGAGGTCCCCACCGTACGCAAGGTTGCCGACGCCGGCATCGACCCCCAGCAGCTCGCCGAACTGCGCACCCTGGCCCTCGGCATCGAAAAGGCCGCGACCGAACAAGATTTCATCACCTACATCTCCATCGACACCGAATTCCACTGCCGCCTCCTCAGCCTCGCGGGCAACAACGAGCTGGTCGAAACGGTGCGGTCGCTGCGCTCCCGCTCCCGCCTCTATGGCGTCCGCCCACTCGCCGAACGCGGTGAGCTCATTCATTCCGCCCGTGAGCACGTGGAAATCCTGAATCTCATCGAACAGGGAGCCGCGGAATCGGCCGAACAGCTGATCCGCCGCCACATCGGCCACGTCCGAGGCATCTGGGCCGAATAGATCGGACTCGACGGACGTCGATCGCATTCGCCCGAATATCGGGTGGTGGCGGCACATCTGGTGATCGACTCCGGCCGCCCGAGTTGCCGCCTTCCGCGGGCTGCCCGCTCGTCGGCAGTTGCGCACGTTCGTGAGATCGGCTGGCGGCCAACGGCTCTGCAGGCATGATGGACGTGTGGTCGATCGTAAAGAATCTCAACTCGGGCTGGCTCTGACCGCTATCGATCCGAATGTGCTACTGGCACTGGCTGATGAGCATCATGCGCGTACGGTGCGGCCACTGGGCAGTCGTTCGGTCGCTGGGCATTTGGTGAAGCCTTACGTGATCGAGGCGCCGGGGCGGCGGGTGAGCGACCAAAACGTGCAGGCCGCGCTGCGGGTCGCGGGTGATCACCTGTCGTCGGCGTATCTGCGAGGTTCTCTTGGGCTCGCTGTGCTGCTCGTCCATGCCGGTGGTGACGGTGACTACGTCCTGGTCAACACATGGATCGAGGGGTACATGTCCGACCTTGCTGTCTTCGTTGGTCCGGCCGACGATGCCGCCCAGCTCCGGCCCGGACGGGCGGGTCTGGCCCCCTGTGTCTGGGAAGCGGCGGTTCTTTCCCACGAACGAGATGCCTTCACCAAGCATGTCCTGGACGGACACGGTGTGATCGATGAGCGGCTGGCAGCGTGGCGCGGCGATGTGTTGGAAGGCAAGGTCCGATGAGGGGCACCATTTCGGTCCGGGTGCGTCATGCGCGTGTGGCCGATCTACCCCATGTTGCCCAGCTGGCTGCAGAGCATGCCGCGTATGAGAAGGCTGCGCCCCCGCCAGCCGATTTGGCCCGACGACTGCAGGCTCTTCTGTTCGATACAGAGCAGCCCCGATTGCGCTGTTTCGTCGCGGAACTGGACGACGGCGAGATCATCGGGTACGCCTCGTGCGCGCCGGAGTTGTCCACCTGGGACGGAGCGGAGTACCTCCATATGGACTGCTTGTTCCTGCGCGAGGGGCATCGAGGCTTGAAGGTCGGGCCCATGTTGGTGCAGGCCGTGGTGACCGAAGCCCGTCAGCTCGGGCTCGGGCAGGTTCAGTGGCAAACTCCGCCGTGGAACACCGACGCAATCAGGTTCTACGACCGGTTGGGAGCCCAGGCCACCGAGAAGAGGCGCTACTCTCTCGTGGCCGATTGACCCGCTGATGATTGCACCGCAGCGAGGGCAGCGCTGAGGCCGGCGGTGGCATCAGGTCACCCGCACCAGTTGGACCCGAGGGATTCAGGCCCCGCGGCGCAGGTTGAACGCCTGGTCGATGTTGTCCTCGACCCAGGCGCGCAATTGATTGAGCGGGACTGCGGCACTGCGGCCCAGCGGGGTGAGTGCGTACTCGACATGCAGCGGGACCGCCGGGTAGACGGTGCGGTCGACCAGGCCGAAATCTTCCAGGCGGCGCAGGGTTTGGGTCAGGACCTTCGGGCTGACACCTTGGAGTAGCCGCTGCAGTTCGCCGAATCGTTGCGGGCCGTCCTCGAGGATGCCGATGGCGAGTGCAGACCATTTGTTGGCCAGCAGATCGAGCATGGCGCGGCACGGGCACTGTGCGGCGTAGACGTCGTGGTGGACGTGCTGACCGGTCGGGCAACTGGTCGGCATCAGCAGACTCCTCACCAGGCAACTTTCCTCGAGGAAAGTTGGCGCTCTTGATGGTAACCACCCCTGCGGGGCTAGCTTCCTCTGCGTCAACAGGGAGGCCGGTCCAGGTCTTCCGGGATTCAGGAGGTGATGTTATGTCCGCGGTCACGATGCGCGCGGTGACGCAGGAGGCGTTCGGCGGTCCGGAAGTGTTGCGAGTCCGGGAGGTGCCGCGCCCGGAACCGCTGCCCACCGAGGTGCTGGTGCGCGTACACGCGGCAGGAGTCAATCCGGTCGACTGGAAGACTCGGTCGAATTCCGGTGTGGCGGGCGTGCTGGGCGAGCCGCCGTTCGTCCTGGGGTGGGATGTGTCCGGGGTGGTGGAGGCGGTCGGATTCGGGGTGACCACCCTGCACGTCGGCGACGAGGTGTTCGGGATGCCCTGGTTCCCGCGCGCCGCGGGTGGTTACGGCGAGTATGTCACCGCGCCGGCTCGCCAGTTCGCGCGCAAACCGCGCACGATCGACCATGAGCACGCGGCAGCCGTGCCGCTGGCCGCCCTCACCGCCTGGCAGGCGCTGGTGGACACCGCCCGGGTGCAGGCCGGACAGCGCGTACTCGTGCACGCAGCCGCCGGCGGTGTCGGGCACTTCGCGGTACAGTTCGCGAAACACCTTGGCGCGCATGTGCTCGCGACCGCGAGCCAGGGACATCACATGTGGCTGACCGGCATCGGAGCCGACGAGGTCATCGACTACACCACCACCCCGTTCGAGCACAGCGCCACCGATGTGGACGTCGTCCTCGACCTGGTCGGCGATATCCACGACAACACCTCGATCCGGTCGCTGGAGGTACTGCGGCCCGGTGGGCTGCTGGTGTCGATTCCCACCGGGGTTTCCCCCGAACTGGCCGCGGCGGCCCAGCAGCGCGGCGTGCGGGTCAGCTCGTTTCTGGTCGAGCCCGACGGCCCGGCGTTGACCCGGATCGCCAACCTCATCGACAGCGGGCAGGTGGAAGTCGCCGTGGCGGAGGTCTTCCCGCTCGAGCACGCCGCCGCCGCCCACGTACGCGGCGAAAAGGGCCGCACCCGAGGAAAACTCGTGCTCCGCGTCGTCTGACACCGTCATTCGGATCCCAGCGAAAGATCGGAATTCCCCGTGTTCTACGAGATCCGCCGTTACCAGACCCAGCCCGAACGCCGCGCCGAATGGGTCCGCTACATGGAGGAGGTGGTCGTGCCCTTCCAATCCGGGCTGGGCATGAACGTCATCGCTTCCTTCATCGACGAGGAAGACGAAAACGGCTACCTCTGGATCCGCCGTTTCGAGGACGAGGCCGAGCGCGCCGAGCTGTACCGGGCTGTCTATGAAAACGAGCTCTGGACAGGCGAAATCGGTCCGGCCGTGCACGCTCTGCTGCTCGCCGAGCAGTCCGTGGTCACCCGTGTCGTCCCCACCGCGGCCTCCCGGCTGCAATAACCCACCAAGGAGAACATTTCCCATGACCACCGACACCCACTTGTCGACGCCCGCGCCTTCCATCACCCGGAGTGCGGCCGCGCGGCTCATCGCAGCTGTACACCTCGCCGCCGCGGAGATCGGATTCGACGCGGCGGTCGCCGTCACCGATGTCGGCGGCCACCTGAAGGCATTCGAACGCCCCGACGAGACACCCTTCCTGGCTAGCGAGGTGGCCGTCGACAAGGCGTGGACCGCGGCCTCGTTCCGCCTCGCCACGCACGTCTGGAACGACTATGTGTCCGGCCCGCAGGTCGCCCCGCTCGCGTACCACCCGCGCCTGATGGCGGTCGGCGGCGGTTTCCCGATCGTCGAGAACGGCCGTTGCATCGGCGGTCTGGGCATTTCCGGCGGTACCGCCGAACAGGATCGGCAGGCCGCCGAGATTGCCTTGACCGCAACTGGTTTCGACAGCGCGGAATAGCACCCGGTCGGGGCCCCAAGACAGCGGCTTCATGCCTGAGCGGTGGACCTGATGACGAGTTCGCTGACATCAACGGTGTCGGGCTGGATGATGGCGAAAGCGATGGCTCGGGTGACCGTGTCGGCCGTGAGGCCGATGCGGTCGCTGGTCTGCTCGATCGCGGCGCGTCCGCGGGGATTGGTGGAGGCCTCGGCGACGGGTATCCGGACGGAGACCCTGTGCACTTGACATTGTCACTGTGTGAAGGCCTTCACTGGCTGTCGGAGGTGGTCCCCATCAACTCGACACACAGCAATCCACAGGACACGCGACTGCTCGACGCACTTGCCGCAGCGAACTCGTCGACGCGGCTGGCGGCGGCTCTGGCAGTCGGCACGCATCCCGAGCCCGGTTTCGTCGATGCGCTCGTAGCGCGGTGCGCGATCGAGCCGGACTTCTTCGTGCGCGACATGCTCACCTGGGCGCTGACCCGTCTTCCGGCGCAGATCACGGTTCCGAAACTGCGTGCGGAACTCCGTTCCGAGCGAGCACAGGCCCGCAGCCAGGCGTTGCACACGCTGTCCAAGATCGGCGATCCGAGCGCGTGGTCGGCGATCACGCGGTCGTTGCTGCACGATGCCGACGACGAGGTCGCGCGGAGTGCATGGCGCGCTGCCGTTGTTCTCGTGCCCGAGGGGGAGCGGGAAGGGCTGGCCGCGGAACTCGCCGCGCAATTCGGCCGTGGCGACCGAGAGGTACGGCTGAGCCTGAGCCGTGCTCTCGTCGCGCTCGGCGATGTGGTCGAGCCGGTCCTTCGGACGGCGATGGCAAGTCACGACCCGACGGTGCGTGTGCATGCCAGCGCCACGGAGCGGCTCTTGCGCGACCCGGATGCCGGATTCGACATCGCCGTCGATGAGGCAAGACGGGTCTTGGCGCTCGGTCCGGACCGGGAGGAGAGAACGGCATGCTGATCGGCGAGGTGGCGCGCCGCTCGGGGGTGAGCGCCCGAATGCTCAGACACTACGACGCCCTCGGGCTGGTGCAGCCGACCGGCCGCACCGTGGGTGGCTACCGGGAATACTCTCCCGAAGACATCCGCCGGATTCTTCATGTGGAGGGGCTGCGGTCGCTGGGATTGTCGCTGAGTCAAATCGGACGCGCTCTCGACGATTCCGGATTCAGCGCGACCGCACTGGTCGGCGACCTCATCCGCGAGACCGAAGAACGGCTGAATCGCGAGCAGGAACTCCTCGAGCGACTCCGTACGGTCGATGCGGCCGAGCCCTCCGGCTGGCAGGACGTTCTGCGCATCGTCGAGCTGCTGCACGGGCTCGGTTCGCAGAGTGCCGCCCGCCGCCAGCAGGCCGTTCTGGCCCCGGCCGAGGATGTGTCGGTGCCCGCCGAGTTGCTGGCCGAGGCGGTCCTGACCGAATCCGATCCGAACGTTGCCGGGGCCCTGCGCTGGGCACTGGCACGGGCGGGCGGCGACGGTGTGGCGAGCGTGGCGTCCGGCATGGGCTCAGCAGACGTCGACGTTCGGCGGCGTGCGGTCCTGGCGATCGCCGAGCTACCGGGCGGCGAGGCGACCGCGGTGCTCACCGCGGCGCTCGACGATGCGGACAGCACGGTCCGCAGAACTGCAGCACTCGCGCTGGGTGCGCGGGGCGTGACCCAGGCTGTGCCAGCACTTCTCGGCATGGTGATCGAGGGCCCGAACGATGTCGAGGCGGCCGAACTCTTGGGATCGTTGGCACGGGACGCGAACTGGGCAGACCGGATCATGAGTGCGTTGATAGACGAGCTCACCGAACAACCAGCGGACTCGGCAGTGCGGATTCGACTGACCCAGGCACTCGCCGAGATGCCGGGGACCATCGCGCTGGATATCCTGCAGCAACTGGTGCGCGACGATGACCGGGCCGTGGCCCTCATCGCCTCGACCCTCGTTGAGCGGATAGAGCAACGGTCCGACAATCCAAATCAGTGATCATGGCGAATGTGGCTCAGGATCCGAAGCAGACTTCATTGCCGCCCAAGTCTTTTGGCGCACCACCGCCAGGATCATATGCGGCGGGTGGACGGCCTTGTGAACTCATCGACGATCCGGAGGGCCCGGCGTCAGCGGTTGGGGGCGGTTCGGGCCCGAAAGTGGATGCGTTCACCGTGTTTTCCGAAGAGGCCCAGAAGCTCGACGGCGGAGTCTGGCCTGTCGACCACGCGTGTACCCAGTTGGTCGACCATCGCCTGTATACGCCGCTGTGCAGGAACGAAGCGTTCACTGCTGGCGGACTTCTTCGACGCGTTCGCCGATGACACGATGCCGCCAACCCGGGCATTCCGTGGGTAGCGCGCCGACCGCGTGCAGTAAGGAGATCAACGCGAGGGTGCGGTGGCCGGGGCGTTGTGCGTCGCGCAGCACCCGTCGAAGTGGTTGGCGCAGTGCGGTTTTGGTTGCGCGGTCGATGGTCGGCAACACCGAAGGGCAGCCCGGCGCGGCCGATGCGCGGTGTTCGGGTAGATCGTTCAGACGTCGGTGCGGGGCAGTTCGATGATCGCAATGGCTCCGGTCGGGAGGTTCTGATCGATGCGTACGGTGCCGCGGTGTGCGGTGATGATCTCGGCGACGATGGCCAGCCCGAGCCCGGATCCGCCGGTGCCGCGGCCGCGGTCCTGCTGTGGTCGGTAGAAGCGGTCGAAAATGCGTGCGCGGTCGGGCGCGGCGACGCCGGGTCCGTCATCGGCGATTTCGATGTGGGCGTGGCGATTGTGGCGTCGGAGTCGGACGGTGATGGTGGTGGCGGCGTAGCGGGTGGCGTTGTCGAGCAGGTTGCGCAGCGCCCGCGAGATCTGGGTGGGGTCGCCGCTGATGCGAGCGGGTTCGACCGCAATGTCGATGGTCAGTGCGGTGGTGGTTCGGGTGCGGGCGACCTCGGCGGTGAGGATGTCATCGAGGTCGATATCGATGTGCCGCTGGGCCAGGGCGTTTTCGTCGGCGCGGGCGAGCAGCAGCAGGTCGTCGATGAGGTGGCGCATGCGTTGGGCCTCGGGCAGCAGGGTGTCATCGAGCATGGCCGCGTCGAGAATGGTGGGTTGGGCGCGGCCGAGTTCGAGGGCGGCGGTGATGGTGGTCAGCGGGCTGCGGAGTTCGTGGGATGCGTCGCTGATGAAGCGGCGTTGGGCGCTGTGCCCGGCCTCGATCCGCGCCAGCATGTCGTTCATCGTCTCGGCCAGGGCCGCGATTTCGTCGCGTTGCGGTGGTACGGGGACGCGGTCGGTGAGGTCGGCGCTGGTGATGGCGGCGACGCGGGTGCGAATGCGTTCGACCGACCGCAGTGAGCGCCCGACCAGGATGTAGGTGGCCAGTGCGGCGAGCGCGACGATGAACGGGGTGGCGAAAGCGACCAGGGCCGCGACCAGTTTGATGGTGCGTTCGATTTCTTCCTGGTTGGTCGCGACCACGATGGTGTAGCGGCCGCCGCGCCCGTCGACGGTGGCCGCGCTGACCCGGCCTTCGTCGGCACGGGTCGCTATGGGGAGGTCGTGGACGATGATTCCCGGGGCGGGGCGATCGTCGGTGATCGGGCGGGTGGGGCTGTTGGTGGAGCTCTGCACGACTCGGCCGGTCCGGTCGATGATCTGCACGATAGCGAGCCGGTTGTCGGTTGCCAGCGCGCTCCGATCCAGGTCTGCGGGGGTGTCAAGGGCGAGTTGGGCGGTGACCTGGCGGATCCGGTCGGTGGCCGCGTCGTCGGAGGCGGAGATCAAGGAGCGATACAACACGTAGGTCAGCGATAGGGCGGCGATGGCGAGCCCGACGGTGATGACGACCGTGACGATCAGTGCGGACCGTACCCGCAAACCCCATCGTGCGGGGTGAGTGAGGGTTCGGATCAAGCCTGCTGCGGTGTCGGCGAACCGGCGGTGTCGCGATGCGGCGGCCGAAGATAGGTCATCGGGTGGCGGGAGTCGGTTCATTGTGCCCAGCTTCGCGGGATGCGGGCGTGGCGTCGGTGACGGCCGCGCTGACGGTCTGATCAACGCGGTCGAGGACAGCGGACATGCTCCGAATCTGGGCCCGTGTTGCTGTGGAAACGCTGAGAGCTGCAGCGATCGCCGAGCGGGTTCGGCTGTAATGAACCTGCGGGCGGTGACAGAAGGGCGGTAGTGGTGCGGGTACTGGTGGTCGACGACGAGATCCGACTGGCCGAGACCCTCCGGCGCGGTCTGTCGGCGGAAGGATTCGTCGTCGAAGTCGCACACGACGGAATCGACGGACTGGAACTGGCCGCGTCCGGCGACTTCGACGTGCTGGTGCTCGACATTATGCTGCCGGGCAAACACGGTTACCAGATCGTGCGGGAACTGCGCGAACGCCGGATATGGACGCCGGTCCTGATGCTCTCGGCCAAAGACGGCGAATACGACCAAGCCGACGCCTTCGATCTCGGCGCCGACGACTACCTGACCAAACCCTTCTCCTTCGTCATCCTCATCGCCCGCCTACGCGCGTTGATCCGCCGCGGCGCACCGGAACGACCCGCGATCCTCACCGCCGGCAGCCTCGCCCTGGATCCAGCGCGGCGAAGTGTCAGCCGCGCCGGACAGGAACTTTCGCTGACCCCGCGCGAATTCAGCGTGCTGGAATACCTGCTGCGCCACCGGGGCGACGTCGTCACCAAATTCGACATCCTGCGCTCGGTCTGGGACGCCAACTACGAAGGCTCCGATAACGTCGTCGAGGTCTACATCGGCTACCTCCGCCGCAAGATCGACACCCCGTTCGGACTGGCCAGCATCGAAACCGTCCGAGGTGTCGGATACCGTCTCCTCGATGCCACCTGACCAGCCAGTTCGAGGAATTCCGCGGTGCGATCGGCCGCACGCTTTTCAGCGTGCTCTCAGCGGCATTTGGGCAGACTCCGCACCCATGGACGTCGGCACTGGAGAAGGAGAGCACCGATGGTGAAGCACGTGGCTCGGGGTCTGCTCGTCGACTACAAACTTCCCCAGATCACGGTCATGTTCTGGATACTCAAGATCGCCGCGACCACCTTGGGCGAGACGGGTGGTGATCTGCTGGCACAGACACTGAAACTCGGCTATGCACAGGCATCGCTGCTGTTC
>NZ_JBEXLC010000109.1:0-29687 GCF_040609795.1 Nocardia sp. NPDC004604 | reverse complement strand
CGGCGATCTTCAGCCCGCCGTGCCGGAATTCCTCGGTCCACGGCTTCAGCGCAATCACTACGCCTGCCACGGCACCGAGCAGCAAGGCCAGCGTGTTCACCCGAATCCGCGACTGCCTGCTGAAGGTATCGGCGAGTTCCTCGGCGGCCTTGGCCTCCGGTGCGCCCGCGGTACGTGCTGCCTGCGCCCGCACGCAGGCGGCCGAGATCGCGAACAGCTCGGCGCCGATATCGACAATGCGACCGAGGAAGTTCTGCCGGTACTCCAGACCCGCCTGCCAGCGCGCCATTGCATACATCAGCGACCTGGCCTGTTTGCGGGAGCTGCGTTCGACAAAGCGCAGATGCCGGGCCAGCGGTCCGAATTCGGCATAGGTCGCCGGTACCGTGCCCGCGCCGACCGCCAACTGCGGGAACCACTTGGCATAGAACCCACCCGCGCCGACCGCGGCCTTGGCCTTGTCCTTCAACTCGGCATTCCGGTCGACCAGCGCACCGGCGGCGGACATGTGCGCATCGGCCATCTCCCGGGCGATCAGCAGGCGCATGATCTCGCTGGAGCCCTCGAAGATGCGGTTGATCCGCAGATCCCGGACCAGCTGCTCGGCCCCGACGGCGCGCTCACCGCGGGCCCGCAACGAGGCCGCCGTCTCATAGCCACGTCCGCCGCGGATCTGTACCAGTTCGTCGGCGATCTGGCAGCTCATCTCACTGGCCCAGAGTTTGGCCAGCGCCGCCTCGATGCGGATATCGTTGCGGCCCTCGTCGCACATGGTGGCCGAGAGGTCGAGCGCCGCCTCGAGTGCGTAGGTGGTGGCGGCGATGAAGGAGATCTTCTCCCCTACCGCGGCGTGTTCGCCGACCGGGCGACCCCACTGCACCCGCTGCGTGCACCACTGCCTGGCGATCTTGAGCGACCATTTCGAGGCCGCCGTGCACAGCGCCGGTATGGCGAGTCGTCCGGCGTTCAACGTGGTCAGCGCGATTTTCAGCCCGTCGCCCTCACGGCCGACGAGATTGCGCTTGGGTACCCGGACATTGTGCAGGCGGGTTACGCCGTTCTCGATACCGCGCAGGCCCATGAACGAATTGCGGCGCTCCACGGTGATGCCGGGCGAATCGGCCTCGACGATGAAGGCCGAGATGCCGCCGCGGTGCCCCTCGCTCTTGGGTATCCGGGCCATCACCACCAGCAGTTCGGCGACCACGCCATTGGTGGTCCACAGCTTCACGCCATTGATCTCGTAGGCCTCGCCGTCCTCGGTCGGGGTGGCGATGCTGGCCATCCGGGCCGGGTCGGAGCCGACATCGGGCTCGGTGAGCAGGAATGCGCTGACCGCGCCCGCCGCACAGCGGGGCAGGAACTCGGCCTTCTGCTCCGCGGTGCCCGCCAGCTTCAGCGGTTCGGGCACGCCGATCGACTGGTGCGCCGAAAGCAGTACCCCCAGGCTGGGGTGCGCGGAGCCGACCAGCATCAGCGCCCGGTTGTAGCCGACCTGGGAAAGCCCTTGGCCGCCGTACTCCTGCGGAATCTTGAGGCCGAAGCAGCCGAGTTCGGCCAGGCCCTTGACGTACTCGTCCGGAATCTTGGATTCCGCCTCGATGACGCTGCCGTCCAGCGATTCGCAGAACGGCCGCAGCCGGGCCAGATAGGCCTCGGTGCGCGCCGCGTCCTCGGCGCTCGGCTCGGGGTACGGGTGGATCAGATCGAGCCGGAACCGGCCGAGAAACATCTCCTTGGCGAACGATGGTTTGGCCCAGCCGGTTTCGCGGGATTCCTCGACCAGTGCGCGGGCCTGTTCTTCGGTGGCGTCGACTTTTGCGGTAGTCGCCATGATGTCCTCCTCGGACGTGATCAGGATCACATTAGAGTGTAGGAGGGTTTGTTACCGGCCGGTAGATGTTCAGGTAGAGCGTTATCTATTGATCGCTAATGATCTTGATAGAGCGGCAAATGGGCCGCTAACGCTTGCCGGGGCGCCGGGCGGACAGATTGTCTTGACACCGGGTTCGGAATGTGGAGTAGTGGCTGATACGTGCCCGGCGACGGCGGCGACGTGGCCCGTATTCCCTTGGAGGGCAGGGATGTTATTGCGGCCTGGGCAGGTGTTCGCGGGCTATTCGATTGTGCGGCCCCTCGGATCCGGCGGCATGGGCGCGGTCTATCTGGCCGAGGATCCGGCGCTGCCGCGACAGGTGGCGTTGAAGGTGCTCGCCGAAAACCTCGGCGCCGATCATCGCTACCGCAGCATCTTCCGGCGTGAGGCCGATCTGGTGTGCCGCCTGGACCATCCCAATGTCGTCTCGGTCTACAACCGGGGTGCGGAGGGCGAGGTCCTATGGATGGCGATGCAGTATGTGGACGGCACCGACGCGGGTGAACTCATGCGCAAGGAACCGAGCGGATTGGCGCCGAACCGGGCGGCGCGCATAGTCTGCGAGGCCGCCAAGGGGCTGCATCACGCGCATGAGCAGAATCTGCTGCACCGCGACGTCAAACCATCGAACATCCTGGTCGCCGCCGGTGCCGAGGGCGAGCGCGTGCTGGTCGCGGACTTCGGGCTGGCGCGCACCCTCGAGGAGGCTGCCACCGTCACCGAAACCGGTTGGCGCGCATGTACTCCCGCCTTCGCAGCGCCGGAGGTGCTGGCGGGGCGCGCGGTGGATCGCCGGGCGGATATCTATTCCCTCGGTGCGACGCTGCTTGCGCTGCTCACCGGATCGAATCCGAACGGCCACGCACCGACGCCAGCAGGGACCCGAACCGTACGGGACAACCCGCAGCTCACCCGGGTCCGGCCGGATATACCACCGGCGCTCGACGAGGTGATCGCCCGCGCCATGGCGGCGGATCCGTGGCGGCGCTATCAGACCTGCACGGAGTTCGCGCGGGCGGTGGAACTGGCGATCAGCGATACCGAGCGGTGGCCGCATCGGTGGGGGTTGTCCGGTCTGGTTCGTGCTCCGCGCGGCCGTATCGCCGTACTCGGCGGGATTGCCGCCGCACTGGTGGCCGCGGTGACGACCGCTGTCTGGCTGATGCCCCATCGATCCGATGGCGCGGCCCCGGTGGTTGTGTCGAAGACGAGCGCCGCCCCGCCCGGGCTGCTGCGGTGCTATTGGCGCGTGCGAGTCCCGCTCGGCACCGACTTCTATCTCGAATTGCCCAGCGGGGCAGCCGATCACGACGATGCGCACTGTGCCCTCAATGAGGGCGATCGTGGCGATTCGGTGACGGCCCTGCGGCAGGCGCTGAACATGTGCCACGGCATCCAGCTGGATGCGACGACGGTGTACGACGCCCCGATGAAGCGCGCCATTCGGCATCTGCAGCTCGACTACGGTGCCGCGGTCGACGGCATCTACGGCCCGGAGACGCGGGCCAAAGCCGTCCAGTGGCCGGTATTTCGGGTCGCCGACGGTGCCTTCGACGGCCGCTGCGCCCCGGCACCATAACCACCGGCGCCGCGGCGAATGGGGCGGCGCGGCGCCGGACGGTTTGCCGGTATCCACCTTCGTCGAGGCGTTCTCCGCGCATATGGACGAGGAGCGCCAGCGCACGCTCGAGGCGCGCTTGGAGCTGTAGATCGCCGCTGGCCGGGCCGCCGAGGTCATCGGGGAGCTGGGCGCGCTGACCGCGCGGCATCCGCTGCGCGAAACCCCCTCGGATCGACCCGGGACAGGTGACAACTACAACCTGCACATGGTGACAACCACCGCAGGGCAACTGCGACTACCGGTATCCACTTCCCTCGCCGTACCGAGTCTTTCGGCTACACGCTGCGCAGATAGCGACCGAAGTGCGGCACCGTGAACCCGATGGTGCCGCGCTCGGCCGAATAGATCAGGCCCTTCTTGATCAATCCGTCGCGGGCCGGTGACAGCGAGGCGGGTTTGCGGCCGAGTTCACTGGCCACCGCGGCGGTCGGTACCGGACCGTCATCGCCGGCCAAATCGGCCATTGCGCGCATATATTCGCGTTCGGCGGGAGTGGCGCGTTCGTATCGGGAACCGAAGAATCCGACGGCGAGTTCCTCTTCGGCGCTCGGTGCCGCCACCTCGACATCCTCGGCGGTGATCGGGCTCTCCGGCGCCTGATCCCAGGCGGCCTTGCCGTAGGCCTGGACGAAGTACGGATACCCATCGGCCCGCTGGTACAGGGCATCCAGGGCGGCCTCGGTGAATTTCACCTCCTCGCGCTCAGCGGGTGCGATGAGGGCGAGGTCGGCGGATTCGCGGTCCAGCCGATCGATGCGGTGGTAGCTGAACAGACGCTCGGAGTAGCTCTTCGAGGCCGAGAGCACCGCGGGCAGGTGCGGCAGTCCGGCACCGACCACGATCAAAGGTGCGGCGTCCTGGCTCAATTCGTGACAGGCGCCGCAGATGGCGGAGATATCGGCCGGTCCTAGATCCTGCATCTCATCGATGAAGACCGCGATGCCGACGCCGATATCGCTGGCCAGTCCGGCCGCCTCCTTCAGCAGTTCGATCAGATCGATCTCGATATCGCCGGAGTCGGCGCGACCGGTCACCGCGGGCACATCGATACCGGGCTGCCAGCGCTCCCGCATGCCCTTATCGGCGGTGGAGCGCAGCGCGAAAGCCTTGAGTATGCCGAGGAAGTCGTCGACGCGCTCCTGATTGCGGTGCGCCATGGCGATGGCACGCACGGCCATATGCAGTGCCGAGGACAGCGGGCGGCGCAGTTCCTGATCCGGTCGCGCCTCGATTTTGCCGGTACCCCAACCGCGCGAGACGGCGCCGGAACGAAGCTGGTTGAGCAGCACGGTCTTTCCGACACCGCGCAGTCCGGTGAGCATGACGCTGCGCTCCGGCCGGCCGCGCGCGATCCGCTCCAGCACGATGTCGAAGGCCTTGAGTTGCTTATCGCGCCCGGCAAGTTCGGGTGGGCGCTGTCCGGCTCCGGGAGCATACGGATTCCGCACGGGGTCCATGCCCAGACACCGTAGCGCGTCTCGTCAGCCGAATCTGGCCATGTATACGGCGTGTCCTAGATATTGCTAGCGAACCATCGCAGTGTTGAATGGAGCGACCTGCAAGCAGTCGCTCACAACGTAGTTATTGCACTATTGCTATCGCCACGAAAGTCTCTACGCTGGTTGCGGTTCGGTATACCGTCCAGTACCGGATGGAACGGAGGGGCATGTCCGAGGAATCCACTCCCGCGACCACCGCTGAAGTGGTCGAATCGTGGAATGTTCCGGTCGGGGCCACCGTGGCCGCACGCATCCGCTCCAACATTCTGGTCGCGATCGAGCGTGGCTATGACGATCCGCAACTCGTCGCCGATCTCGCGGTCGGGCCGCTGGTGATGGCATTGGGGCAGCTCGAGGTCGGCTTGGCCGATGCGCGGCGCCGCATCGATGAACTCGAGCGTGCGCTGGCGCAGCGTGGCGGCGGGGCCGAGGAGTAGTCGGCGCCGAATCCCGTGGGCACGGTGTCGGATCCGGTCGGCACTCCCGATTCGATAACTCGCGGTGCGCCGCCGATACCGAGTTGTGACCATCCGGAAGTTTTCCGACTCCGGCCGCTCGTCCTGGGGTTTTTCGATCATCCGAGAACAACCTGCGCTGTGCGCTGGACAACATCGCGTCCGGGTCGTAATCTTCTCGTGACTTAGTGGAGTCTGTCGGTTCGTCAGAGGAGCGGCGCCACTGAGTCGCCGCCAAAACGGCTGTCGGGACCAATGATCCCGGCCGTCGTACCGGGACCCAGAGATTCAACTGGGAGTTGGGGCCGATCTGCCGGTCCGAACCGACAGCTGACCCGGTCGGCGGAAGAGCAGAAAGATCGGAGATACGGCTCGGTGGGTAAACACAGCTTGCAGCGGGAATCGCGGCTCCCGAATTCAGTCAAGGGTGCACTCGTCATGGGAGCAGTGGCCGCATCTACCGGTGCGATGCCCGCGATCCCCGCGATGGCAGCCACCATCAACATTCCCGGTATCGGCGATTTCGATGTTCCGGTTCCGCAGGAATTCGAACAGCAGGCCCAGGATCTGGGGCAGCAGCTCACGCAGGCGCTCGCCTCGATGCCCGCCGCGCCCGCGCCGCAGATCGCCCCGGAGGCCGGCCTGCCGAACGTCCCCGGTTTCTTCACCCCGGGTGTGGAGCAGATGTTCCACCACAACACCGCCAGTGACGTCGCGCTGGACGCCGCCAAGAGCAAGGTCGGCGCGCAGTACTCCTGGGGTGCCTCGGGTCCGTTCAGCTTCGACTGCTCGGGTCTGGTCCAGTGGGCCTACCGTCAGGCCGGAATCGAACTGCCGCGTACCAGCTTCGAACAGTCGCACGTCGGTGCGCCGGTCGCCTTCGAGAACCTGCAGCCCGGCGATATTGTCGTGACCAACGGTGGCGGCCACGTCGGCCTGTACGCGGGCGACGGCAAGCTGCTCAATGCGGTCCAGTCCGGCCAGCCGGTGTCCTACACCCCGCTGCGCCCCGACATGGTTGTGACGGCACGCCGTATGGTCTAAGGGTGGCACCCGCCCAACCGACTACCAAGAACACCGCCCCGACACAAGCCCGTGTGGACTCGTGGACGTGGGCGGTGCGTCTTTTCAAGACCAGGTCCGCCGCCGCGGAGGCCTGTCGCGGCGGACATGTCCGGGTGAACGGCGTTGCGGCCAAACCGGCCCAGCATGTTCGCCCGGGTGATGAGGTGCGGATTCGCGCCGGCGGTATCGAGCGGATCGTCATTGTGGAGCTCATCGTCGTCAAGCGCGTCGGCCCGCCGATCGCCGCACAGTGCTTGATCGATCGCAGTCCACCGCCGCCGTCCCGGGAGATTCTGGCGGTCGTGCCGCGCCGCGATCGTGGGTCGGGTCGGCCGACCAAACGAGAGCGCCGCGAGACCGATCGTCTGCTGGGCCGCAACGAGGGTTGAGCCTCATTCGTTGGTGCCGCCGCGGCTTGATCCAGAGGCTGTTATCGAGGTTCGCGAAATCGGTTGTCGCCTGGGCGAGCTGATGGTTGCGTCGTTACTTTGCGCGGGTGGTCGCGGCCGCGATTCGGCTGGCCGCGAGCGCCGCCGCGGCGATGGTGCACAGTGCGCCGAGCATCATGGCCGATGCCTCGCCCGGCACCAGAACGTGTAGTTGCGAGCCGACCGTCACGGCGGCGACCGGGACGCCGACCTGCGCCGCGGCCAAGGTGCCGAATGCGATCGGCTGTCCTGCGATACGGGTCGTGAGGTGCGCGAGAACCGCACCGATGCCGAGAGCCAGACCGAGCACGATGAGCCGGGGGTGGTCGCCGAACTCGCGCAGGTTGAGCCGGGCACCCAGCCAGACGAAAAACAGCGGACCGAGAAAGCCGTCATTGATGGCGAACAGTTGGCGGGCGACCCGGCGCGGCTCGCCGACCCCGGCGACCGCCAGTCCGGCAGCGAATCCGGCGAGCATGATCGACACATAGGTTCGGGTTGCCAACGCGCACAAGGCGAACAGCACCGCGAGGCTGACCCGCAGTTCCAATGCGAACCCGCGATCCTCGGACAACCGATGCACCCGCCGCCGCGTACCCGATAGTTCCAGCTGTCGCAGCACCATGAACAGCACGGTGGCGGCTGCCGCGACCGCGATGGCGCCGAGTGCCGCGCGACCTGCGTTGCCGGGATCGATCACCAGCGGCAGCGCCACCACGCAGGCGGTATCGGCGATTGCGACCTGGGCGGTCAGGGCCAGCACGGGATTACCCTGCAGACCGAGCGAATCGACAATGGGCAGCACCAGTGCCGCCGATGAGGACGCCATCAGCACCGCGTAGACCGCGCCGTGTCCGGTATCGAACCAGCGGGCAATGCCGAAACCGCCCACGGTGGCCAGCAATCCGACCAGCACCGCCCGGATCGCGCCCCTGCCCAGTGCGGAACGGACGGCCGGATCACGCACCGGAACATGGCTGCCCGCCACGAACATGACCAGCGCGAAACCCATATCGGCGAGGAAGGTGAACAGGGGATCGGTGGCGTGCAGAATGCCGAATCCGGTGGTGCCGAAGACGATGCCAGCGGACAGTTCGCCGAGGATCACCGGTATATGCCAGGCCTGCCGCAGTGCGAGCAGCGGACCGCACAGTCCGAGCGTGATGACCAGGGCGAGGGTGGAGAAGGTCATCGCGGCATGGCGGCAATCTTCGCCGGAATAGCGATATTCTCATCGGCCCAGTGGACCGCGCAGACGCGGTGGTAGCCATCGGCGATCACCATCGGAACCTCGGTGCGGAAGTCGCCGCGCACCAGCAGGATCGGCGAGAGCGACTTGCGATTGTTGATCTTGATGAGATCGCGCCGGACATACGGATTTTCGGGCGAGACCAGCTCGAGTCGGGCCGCTCGCAGGATGTCCTTGGCCTTCTTGTGCACGATCGGGGCGGTGCGCAGATCCGCGATAACCGCATCGACGATATCCGGTCCGGCGAGCAGTTCCAGATAGTCGGCGGCCGCCGGATAGTCGTGCTCATCGGGCTGGTCTTTCCATGTCACGGGGAGGATTTCGGTCGCCATGGCGCCCATCATCGCGCTCGACGCACCCGATCAGGGGGACATCGGCGGGGTGTTTCCGCAGTGCTCGGGCCAGGTCAGGTGGCCAGCGCCGTAGAGTGCCCGGCATTCGCCGCGGCGCAGTTTGCCGCTGGTGGTCTTGGGGATCCGGCCCGGCTGTACCAGGACGATGTCGCCGGGAGTCACCTCGTGTGCGGTCGCGATGGCATTGCGGATCCGGCGGGCCAATGCGGCCACCTCCGCTGATCCGGCCGCCGGATCGACGAGTTCGGCGACCACCACCAGATCCTCGCGGCGACCGTCATCGTGTCCGAATGCGGTCACATGCCCGGCCCGCACCTCGGGCGCGCAGTCGGCCACGGTGGTCTCGATATCGGCCGGATAGTGGTTGCGGCCGTCGATGACGATGAGATCCTTGAGTCGGCCCGCGATATAGAGTTGGCCCTCGTACCAGAAGCCGAGATCGCCGGTGCGCAGCCAGGATTCGTGGCTGCCGAACAGCGTGGCGCCGAAACTCGCCGCGGTCGCGTCCGGATTGTTGTAGTACCCGGCGCAGACATTGGGGCCGCAGACCCAGATTTCGCCGACCGTGCCCGTCGCCACCTCGATCCGCTCGGTCGGCTCCACCACTGCGACCTGCTGACCAGCGGGAATGCCGCAGCCGACGAGCGGTATACCGGTGCGCGCGGGTTGTGCGGTGCCCTGCGCCAAGGCCACCCGATCGAAGCGGTGCGAGACGGGCTCATCGAGCGCACCGCAGATGGTGACCGGAAGTGTGGCCTCGGCCAGACCGAATCCCGGAGTGTGGGCGTGATGCCGGAAGCCATTGGCGGCGAAGGTTTCGGTGAAGGCGGTCAGCACATCGGCTCGGATCGGTTCCGCGCCGTTGATCAGCGCGTCGAGTGCGGATAGGTCCAAATCGGCGCGTTCCTCGGCGGTGGTGGCCGAGACTGCGAGGGTCAAGCCGAAATTGGGGCCGCCGGTGGTACCGGCGCGATAGTCGCTGAGTGCGCGCAGCCAGCGGATGGGGCGTTTGACGAATTCGGCGGGCGCCATTGTCACGCCGGGTACGCCCGCGTAGAGCGGTAGCGAAAGGGCCAGCACCAGACCCATATCGTGGAAGAACGGCAACCAGGACACGATCGGTTTGGTCCGTACCGCGGGTACCGCCGTCCACAATTGATCCAGTGCCGCGGCGAGATTCGCGTGCGTCACCTCGACTCCGGCCGGGGCCTTGGTCGAGCCGGAGGTGTACTGCAGGTAGGCCGGATCCGTTCGGATGGCATCGACAATCGGGTCGGCTGATGCGGTGGCATCCGGCTCGACCTCCAGCACCCGACCCACTGCTCGCCCGAAGATATCGCCGGTAGTGGTGTCGGCGGCCGAGATCAGGCTGAGGGCTGGGCGGGCATCGGCGAGTACCCCGTCGAGCCGGGACCGATTTCTGCCTCCGGTGGGTGGGAACAGCGGTACGGCAATGCGATTGCTGTACAGGCAAGCGAGAAAGGCGACGGCATAGTCGATTCCGTGGGCGCAGAGGATTGCCACTCGGTCGCCGGGATCGCTGTTCGCCCTGAGTCTTTGGGCTAGAGCACCCGCTGCGGCGTGCAGTTGCCGGTAGGTCAGCGTGATCGGCTCGCAGTGCTGTCCGTGATAGCGCAACTCGGTATACGCGGAGCTGTCGGGCTTTGTCCGTGCCCATTCGGCGATTCGGGCGGCCAGTGCGTTGCGGGGCGGTGTGGTGTGCGGCGAAGTCACGGCAGGTCAGCGGATTTCGCGGCGATACGTTCGGCCAGTGCGGCACCGAGCGCGGTGATTGTGGGGTGTTGGAACAGTTCGGCGGTGGAGATCCGGATATTGAGCCGGGATTCGAGGTGGCGGCGCATCTGTATGCCGAGCAGGGAACTCAGGCCCAATTCATTGAAATCGGCTTCGGGATCGAGATGTTCGGAGGTCAGATCGAGGGTGGCGGCCAGCACGGTGCGGATGGTTGTGGTGAGCGGTTCGACCGGATGGTGTTGCGGGGGTGCGGGATTCGTCGATGCCGGTGTCGTCGGCTGATCGGTGAGCAGGTTGCGCAGGCGGATGGCGACCGGAGTCGAATCCGTCGTCGGTACGTAATCGACCGCGAGCAGGTACGGCTGGTCGTAGTGCATTGTCTGAGCGAACAATTCGGTGCCGCGCGGGATATCGAATGCCGAGATTCCAGCGCGTCGCAAATGTGCCGCGCCACCCGCGGCCGCGGCGAGTCCCGAATCCCAGATTCCCCAGCCGATGCTCAGCACGCGCCGACCCGGATATGCGTGGGCGAGTGCGTCCATCGCGGCATTGGCACTGGCGTACGCGGCCTGACCCGGCGCGCCGAATGTGCCGGTGGCCGAGGAGAACAGCAGGACGAAGTCGGTCGGATCGGTGGCGGTGAGTTCGATGAGGTTGCCAGCGGCAATCAGTTTCGGCGCGAACATCCGGGCGAGCTGACCTGCGGTGACGGCTTCGAATGCGGCATCCTCGAGTGCTCCCGCGGCGTGGATGATGCCACGGATGGTGGATCCGCATTCCCGGACATCATCGAGGGCGTTGGCGAGATCGCTGCGGTCGGCGGCGTCGCAGCGCATCACGACGATTCGATCCTCGAGTCCGTCCAAGAGCGCGGGCACCGGGCGGGGCGCGCGGGTGAGCACCACCACGTCATGGGCACCGGCATCGAGCAGCCAGCGCACCACGACCGAACCGAGCGCACCCAGGCCACCGGTGACCACGTAGGTGCCATTGGGGTCGATGGATATCGGGGTGGCCGAGCGAGGGCGGGCGGGTACGAAACGGCGTGCGGCGACGGCACCGCCGGTGATGCGGAGTTCATCGGGAAGCACAGGCGCGGTGGATGCCGCCGTGGCCGCGTGGACGATGAGGTCGCATAAGCGGGGCACCGCGGTTTCCGCCGCATCGGTCCACAGCAGCCGCACCTCGCGGCCGGATTCGAGCTGCATCGAGCGAACCAGTCCGGCCACGGCCATCGGCGCGGTGCCCGGCGATGTCGGCCCGAGCTGGCGGTTTGCCGACGATGCTGGGTGGTCGTCGAGCGGGTGGTCGGAACCGTCATGCGGGAGCACGATCGTCACAGATGCGGTGGCATCTTCGGATTGGACGCGTTGCAGCAGATCGAGTGTGCGCGCGGTGGTGGTCACGATGCTGTTCGTGTGTCCGTCACGGTCGGATTCGGGGGGCGCGCCGAATCCGGCGGGCCAGACCACGATCACCGCGGTGCGGGCGGAGCCGGTGCGGGCGGCGAGGACGGCGGAGACGATCGGACCGGCGGCATCCGGTTCGCGGGCGACTCGTTCGGTGGGCAGTGTGCGGTCGAGCGCCCTGGCCAGCCGGACCGCAAGCGGGGATTCGCCGATCACCAGGGCGTGCTGCGGGTCAGGGTGGCGCTGGACTCGGTCACCGTTGCCATCGGACGAATCCTGGATCTCGAACGGTATCCACGCTTCGTGGCGGAAAGGGCCGACGTGTGTGGTGGATTCGGGCCGCAGCGGCAAGGTTGCGAAACGGATCTGCACACCCGACAGTGCGAGCACCGGAACCCCGTGCTGATCGGTGCCGATGATGTCGCCGGTCAGTCCATGGGGCGATCGATCACGAACGAACGCGTGGGCTTCCAGCAGCACCAGCTCCGGTTCGGCGGAAAGCCAGGCGGATTCGATGCCGATCGGCAGTGGGACGGCATTGTCGGGCAGGTGGTCGTGGCCCGCGGCGGCGAGCAGGTGCAGGCAGCCGTCCAGGATCGCCGAGCGGTGCGGTGATGCGCCGTCGTGGGGTGCGGCGGCGAATGAGCCCACTGCACAATCGGGACCGGTCTCGATGCCGCGCAGCGTACAGAAGCCCGGACCGTATTCGAGGTGATGTGCGCGCAACGAGTCGTAGAAATCGGCGGGCGCGAGCATCCGCATCCTTCTGCGCGCGGCTCGATTTGCGTCGACAACCCGCATCCATGCGACGATATCCCCGGGTGTGGGGTCACCGGCCAGCCGTGCCGAAGCCAGCGTCCCGGCGCCTGTGACCGCCGCCTGTAGCTTTCCACCACCGGTGTTCCGGTAGGTGACCGCCGACAGCGCCGCCAGCTCGGTTCGCTCGTGCACCATGAAATCAGCGATCGCGGTCGATATATGCCCGGCGCGAGCCAGCTCGAGCAACCTCCGCAGCCAGAAGACCGCCGGGACCGTCGGTACACCCTGCACCACATGATCGTCGAGATCGTCGGCAGGGAACTCGGATTCGGCGAGGACCACGTCGGATGCGCTCACACCGCTGGCAGCTCGCTGGTCTGCGACACGGATACCGGCGGTACCCGAGTCGCCAACGGTGCGATGGTCGATATCTGTAGCAATACCGTGCCTGAGACTTGCAGTGGTGCTGCCGTTGATCCCGAGGCTGTTGTTGATCCGCGGGCCAGCGGTGGTGCCGTCGTCGACACCAGTGGCCGAAGCGATGCCGTCGTAGACACGGGGGCCGTTTGTGGTGCTGTGGTTGGATCCGGCGCTGGAAGTGGTGCCGTCGTTGGTACTGCGGCCGAATGTCGTGCCGCTGTTGACGCTGGGGTTGTTTGCGGTGCTGTGGTTGGATCCGGCGCCGGAGGTGGTTCCGTCGTTGGTGTCGTGGCCGAATGTCGTGCCGCTGATACCAGGGCTGTTTGCGTTGCTGTGGTTGGAACCAGCGCCCACAGTGGTGCCGCTGTTGACACTGGGACCGGAAGTGATGCCGTCGTAGACACCGGGGTCGTTAGCGGTGCTGTGGTTGGTATCGGCGCTGGAAGTGGATCCGCTGTTGGTGTCGCGACCGAATGTCGTGCCGCTGACACCAGGGCCGTTTGCGTTGCTGTGGTTGGAACCAGCATCCGAAGTGGTGCCGCTGTTGACACTGGGGGCGGAAGTGGTGCCGTCGTCGATGCCGCGGCCCGAGGTTGCGCCGCCGTTGATACCGGATCCGCTGGCGGTGCTGTGGTTGGTATCGGTGCTGGTAGAGGTGCCCCCGTTGACACCGGGACCGATTGCGGTGCCCCGGTATCCAGCAGCCCTGGCATCGAGTGTGGTGACCAGCGGGAACTGGCGTTTGACCCACTGTCGCTGGGGCGGTGCCGCCGTGAATGGTCCGCTCGCGGCCCAGTTCACCTGCCGGCCTTCGAGGTACAGTTCGGCGACGCAGGTCAGGAAGGCTGCGGCCTCGTCGTCACGGTTGGTGACCGCATGGGCCGCATCGGCGAAATCGGGGTATTCCCGAATCGCGGGTATCAGCACGGGATGTGGGGCGATTTCCAGTACCGATGTGAAACCGTCCTGCGCGGCTTGTTCCAGTGCTGCGGCCAGTTCAACGGTCCCCGAGGCATTTTCGGCCCAGTAGTCGGCATCCATCGCGGCCGTGGTGATGGTTTCGCCTGGGCGCGCCGTGGAGTAGACCGGCACGGATGGCACCCGCGCGGTGAGTGCGGCGAGCGCGTCGACGAATTCCGGAAGTAGCGCGCCGACCTGTGGACTGTGTGCGGCGAAGTCGACGGCGATGCGCTGCGCGAACATCTTTCGCCGCCCGGCGCGCCGGATCAGCGCGTCGATATAGCGCGGCGCACCGGAGATCACCACCGAACGCGGGCCATTGATCGCCGCGATCGCGACGGTCGCATGCAGCGGCTCCACCAGCCGCGCCGCCTCATCCGGTGTCGCCTCCAGCAGCGCCATGGCGCCGTGTCCATCGAGCCGCGCCAGAATCCGGCTGCGCTGCACCGCGACGCGCGCCGCGTCCGCAAGCGATAGCGCACCACTCACGGCCGCACCGGCGACCTCACCGAGACTGTGCCCGACCACCGCATCCGCCTCGATGCCCCATGCGGCGAGCAGTTCGGCCAGTGCCACCTGAAATGCGAAGATCGCCGGTTGCACGAGTTCCGTGGCGCCGGTGCCATTGCTCGCCGCCGCACTGCCGAGCGCGAATCCATTGCGCGGCGTCCACACCCGTGCTCCGCCCGCCGCGACAATCGCATCCGTGGCGTCGGTCAGCGCCTTTGCGAACACCGGATAGCGAGCCGCCAGTGCCCGTCCCATTCTGGCGTGCTGACCGCCCTGCCCGGAGAACAGGAACAGCATCCCACCCCGTCGCCGCACCGAACTCGTGCCGATCACTCCCGCACCGGAGGCGCCGTCCGCGAGTGCGCGCAACTGAGTCGCCGCGCCGCCGCGATCGTGGGCGAGAATCGCGGCGCGAGCGAGTTCGGGTATCAGTCGCGATGTGGCAGAGGCGAATTGCCGAAGGATGTCGGTATCGCCCTGCCCTGTGTCAATAGCGCTGGCATCGGAGTCCGCGCCGAGGTGCGCGTCGGCACCATCGAGCAACTCGGCCCACTGCTGTGCCCGCTTCCGCAGTTCCGCGATATCGCGGCCGGTAACCGGAATCAGCACGGGCGGTTCATAACCCCGATACCGCTCGGGTTCGATCCCGCGCAACACCACATGCGCATTCGTCCCACCGAATCCGAATGAGCTGACCCCGGCGCACCGCGCACCCACCGGCGTCGCGGTCCAGTCGATCGGCTCGGTCGGCACCCGCAGACCCTGCTCGGCAAGCCGCAATAGCGGATTCTCGGTGTGGAAGTTGATGGTCGGGGCGATCACACCGTGCCGGATCGACAGCGCCGCCTTGACCATTCCGGTGACACCGGCCGCCGCCTCCAGATGGCCGATATTGGATTTGATCGAGCCGATCCAGGTCGGCTCGGCGCCGTCCCCGACCACGGCCGCGAGTGCGCCGACCTCCACCGCATCACCCAAAGGCGTTCCAGTGCCGTGGCATTCGATGTATCCGCTATCGCGCGGTTCGAGTCCGGCCCTGGCCCATGCGGTCCGAATGGTGTCCTGCTGGGCGCGACCATTCGGCGCGTACAGACCATTGGATCGCCCGTCCGACCCGACCGCCGCGCCGAGGATTTCCGCGTACACCCGCTGCCCGTCCCGCAACGCATCGGCGGTGCGCCGCAGCACCACCACGGTGCAACCGTCACTGCGGGAATACCCGTCCGCCGCGGCGTCGAATGGTTTACTGCGCCCGTCCGGCGCGAGGAATCCACTGTCGGCCAGGTACCCGGAGGTATGCGGCAGCAGCGTGAGCTGCACCCCGCCGACGATCGCGAAGGGCACCGCGTCATCGGCGAGCAGACGCATCGCGAGATCCACCGCCGCCAGCGAGGACGAGCACGCGCTGTCCACCACCAGACTCGGTCCGTGCAGGTCGAGGACATAGGAGAGCCGGTTGGCGATAATGCTGAGCGCCGAACCGGTCACCGCGTACGGCGCATCGTGCCCGCCCCGGCCGAGCACCGCGATGCCGTGATCGAAGGCGCAGGCGCCGAATACCACCGCGGCACCGGAACCCCTGATGCGGTAGCCGATTCCGGCATCGTCGATGGCCTCCACCGCGACCTCGAGTGCCAGCCGCTGCTGCGGATCCATCAGCGCGGCCTCCCGGCCGGAGATGGCGAACCAGTCGTTATCGAACGCGTCGATATCCGGGAGGTATCCGGCGCGGCGCAGGCCGAGCCGCCCGGGCGGTGGTGCGCCGGTGGCATCCCGGCCCGCCAGCAGCATGCGCCAGAATTCGGTCACCCCGGCCGCGCCGGGCACCCGGCAGCCGATTCCCACGATCGATACCGGCGGATAGGGCTGGATGGAAGTGGGCTGGCCTTTCTGATCTGTGGGCGGGGTAGTCATCGCATCGCGAGATGCTCGACAAGCTGCTCGATATCCGGGTGGTCGTATAGGGCGGTAAGCGAAACCTCGACGCCCATGGCATCTTCCAGATGTGCCGTCAGCCGGGCCAGCTGCAGTGAGCTGAGGCCGAGATCGCTGAACGGCGCGCTGGTGGACACCGTGGCGGCGGCGACATCCAGTAGGTCGGCGACGGCGGTGACAGCAGCGGTCAGTAGCGCCGCGCGCCGCGGGACAACACTGTGCCCGCGCGGAAGACCAAGCCCCATCCGTCCTCCTACCCCTTGCCCCGAGGGCTGGGTGCCCCCGCGCCGTACCCCCTGCGATTATGCCGTAGAAATCGACGCGAGCAAGACCTCTCCGTCGACCAGGACAGGCGGGTGAAGTGTCCGGATTTGTCCGGAATCGCCCTGGCTGCCTGGTTCTTTCGCCGATCGCGGTGATCGCTTACGGTGACACCGTGCCCGAATCAGGAACCGAGCGGACGCCGACCCTGCCCACCGTGCTGCGCTGCTGCGCCGCACTGGCGGCCACCCCGGCGCGGTTGCTGCGCCCGCGTCGCCCCGATACCGCACTGCTGGCCGGACTCGATCCGGTGCCACTGCCGCAGACCAAGGCGACCGTCGGACTCACCGTACTGATGCAGGCCCGCATGGCCGTACCGACCACGATCGTCGCGGAGGGCGTGCGCAGCCTGCGTGAACTGCCGCTGACCATGGCCGCGTATCTGATCGAGCATCCGAAGGCGCGATTCCTGGTCGACCCCGCCCTGTGCTCGGATGTGCACGCTCGCGTCGTGCCGGAGCTGCCGTTTCCGATTCCGCTGCTGGTCGCTCCGGATAAGCCGGTACTCGGCCTGTCCGATGCACTCGCCGCCCGCGATATCGCCGTCGAGGCCATCGATTTCGTGCTCCCGACCCATCTGCACTGGGATCACATTTCCGGTCTGCTGGAACTGCCGGATGCGGTGACCATCCGACTGCCCGCCGCCGAACGCGCATGGGCGCTCGACGGTCCGCATGCTCCGGTGGGCGTTGCCCCGGGGCCGCTGCGCGGGCGCACCTTCGACACCTTCGAACTCGACGGTCCGCCGGTGCTCACCTTCCCGCACAGCCTCGACCTGTTCGGCGACGGTTCGGTGCTGCTCGTCGACCTCGCCGGACATACCCCGGGCAGTATCGGCGTACTGCTCGCGGTAGACGACGGCACCCGGGTGCTGCTCGCGGGCGATGCGGTATGGCACCGGATGCAGGTGGAGCTGATCCGCGAGAAGGCCCCCATGCCCGGCCTGCTGTTCGACGCCGACCGGGATGCAACATTCACCACGATCCACCGGCTGCACGCACTGCCCGACGGCATCGACATCGTCGCGGCCCATGACTACGCGGCGGTCGAAGCGCTGGCCGCGCGTTAGCCGATGGTCGCGGTCACCCCTCGATGGACTGCGACGGCTGAATAGCCGCTAGGCGATGACCGTTTCGGCGAGCCGGGCGGTGATCAGTTCCGCCGCCTCGGACACCATCCGGTCGATGAGTTCCGCGCAGGACGGAATGTCGTGGATCAAGCCCTGCGCCAGGCCCGCGGACCAGATGCCCGCGTCGAGATCGCCCTCATCGAAGACGCGGCGCCCGCGCGCACCCGCGACCAGATCCCGCACATCCTCGAAAGTGCCACCGGCCTTTTCGATTTCGACGACCTTGCGGCTGATCTCGTTATCCGCGACGCGCGCGGTATTGCGCATGGTCCGGAAGATCAGCTGGGTGTCTAGTTCGGAATTGACGACGATCTGCTCCTTGACCTTCTGATCGATCGCCGACTCCTGGGTGCACAGGAAGCGCGTGCCCATATTGACGCCGTCGGCACCGAGGGCGAGCGCGGCGACCAGACCGCGGGCATCGGCGATACCGCCGGAGGCGATCATCGGAATATCGAGGACCCGCGCGGCGGCCGGAATCAGGATCAGGCCGGGAATATCGTCCTCGCCCGGATGTCCCGCGCATTCGAAGCCATCGATGCTGACGCCGTCCACGCCGATCTTCTGCGCCTTCAACGCATGCCGCACGCTGGTGCACTTGTGCAGCACCTTGATTCCGGCCTCCCGGTAGTACGGCAGGAAGGGCTCCGGATTGCTGCCCGCGGTTTCCACGATCTTGACGCCGCTGTCGATGATCGCCTGCACGTATTCGGCATACGGCGGCGGGTTGATCGACGGCAGGATCGTGACATTGACGCCGAACGGCTTATCGGTCAGCTCCCTGGTGCGCGCGATCTCCTTGCGCAGGTCATCGGGGGTGGGCTGGGTCAGCGCGGTGATGAAGCCGAGGCCGCCCGCATTGGCAACGGCCGCAACGAGTCCGGCCCGGCCGACATGCATCATGCCGCCCTGCACGATCGGGTGTTCGACGCCGAACATCTCGGTGAACCTGGTACGAAGCACTGCGCTTCTCCTCTGCGTCGCGGGGCGCGCCAGTCCGCCCTTACGCAGTGATGGTGACACGGGAATCACCCGTTGTTCAACTTGTAAGTAAGCCAGAATTCGCATCGTCATCCGCCATAGGCGGAATCTGACGGTCCGGGTATGGCTGCGATAACCGGAGAATATGCAGTTAGAAGGCATTTTCGATTCTCGGACCTCACGCCGAGGCAATTAACGTCGATTCATATCTTGATATCTTGCTCGCGGAATAAGTTAGTTGTTATTCTGCTGACAGTTCAGCCCGTCGACACTGTCGGATAGACCGGCGCACGTTCGGCGGTCCGAGAGGAGTTCGTGGCATGACCACCGGTGCACAGGCGCTCGACGAGCCGCTGCGGTCGCGGCGCAACCACTGGAACAACCAGATCGCGTCGCATGCGCAGATGCGTCCGGACGCGGTCGCCGTGCGGTTCCGTGGTGTGGACACCACCTGGCGGCAGCTGCACGAGCGTTCGCTGAAGTTCGCCGACGCACTCGCCCGGCGCGGCATCGGCTTCGGTGATCGGGTGCTGATCCTGGCGTTGAACTATCCCGAGTACCTCGAGGCCGTCTTCGGCATCAACGCACTCGGCGCCATCGCGGTCCCGGTGAACTTCCGGCTCACCCCGCCCGAGGTCGCCTATATCGTCAGCGATTCCGGCGCGAAGGCGATCGTCACCGACACCATGCTGCAGCCGTTGGCCACGGCCGTTCAGGGGCAGGCGCCCGAACTGGCGACCTGCATCGTGATCGGCGGCCAGAGCGCCGACGGCGTATTCGGCTACGACGATGTGCTGGCCGAGGGCGGCACAACGCATGCGCCGCTCGACATCCCCGAGGACACCCCCGCACTGATCATGTACACCTCGGGCACCACCGGCAGCCCGAAGGGTGCGGTGCTCTCGCACGCGAATATGAATGCCCAGGCGCTGACCTGTATTCGGGCCTTGGATCTGGGACCCGATGCGATCGGCTTCTGCACCTCGCCGCTGTTCCACATTGCCGGAATCGGTAGCCTCGCACCGTATTTCCTGCTCGGCGCCAAGACCGTCCTGCATCCGCTCGGCGCATTCGATCCCACCGAATTCCTCGACGCCGTCGAGCGCGAGCAGGCGACCGCTGCGTTCTGTGTGCCCGCGCAGTGGCAGATGATCTGCGAGGAGCCGACGGTCGAACAGCGCAAGCTCGCGCTGAAGGTGCTCAGCTGGGGTGCCGCCCCCGCCTCCGATACTGTGCTGCGCGCCATGGCCGACTGCTTTCCGGACGCGGTCAATGTCGCGGTCTTCGGTCAGACCGAGATGTCGCCCATCACCTGTGTGCTGGAGGGCAAGGACGCGATCCGCAAGCTCGGCTCGGTCGGCAAGCCCATCCCGACCATCCAGGCCCGCGTCGTCGACGATGAGATGAACGATGTCGCCCCCGGTGCGATCGGCGAAATCGTCTACCGCGGACCGACTCTCATGCAGGGCTATTGGAATAAGCCGGAGGCGACCGCCGATGCCTTCGCCGGTGGCTGGTTCCACTCCGGCGACCTGGTCCGCGCGGATGAGGAGGGCTTCCTCTGGGTGGTGGACCGCAAGAAGGACATGATCATCTCCGGCGGCGAGAACATCTACTGCGCCGAGGTGGAGAATGCGCTCTTCGCACATCCGAAGATCCGCGAGGCCGCCGTGGTGGGCCGGGCGCACGAGAAGTGGGGCGAGGTGCCGGTTGCCGTTGTCGCCCTGGTCGATCCGGATGCCGAGCTCACCCTCGACGAGCTGACGCCGTTCCTCAACGAGAATCTGGCGCGCTACAAGCACCCCAAGGATCTGGTGATCGTGCCCGAACTGCCGCGCAATGCCAGCGGCAAGGTCGTGAAAGTGCAGCTGCGCAGGGACTATTCGTCCTGAGTGCGGAAATCGGGGTGTGAGGTCCAGACTCGAGAAAAGTCACGTTAAGCGGTTTCGCTATGACTGAACAGGGCGGCCGGGCCGTGCTCTACCGCGGATAATTCGCGGAGTCACCTGCCCACCAGGGTGCCGTTCGCCCAGCTCGGCAACGTTGCTACTGTCGGTGCTATCCCATATCTGACCTGCTCGTATTCCCCCGGCAATCACGGATGTGAGGGTGCTCGGCGGGCTCGGATAGCGGCGTAGGTGGACCAGTCCGCAGCGAGGAGCGAGGCACGTTCCGCGGCGAATTTCGGGTTGCAGCCGACGAGGTCGGCGAGGACGGGCGCAGGGATCTCCCGCAGCAGTTCGTTGAAGGCCGCGACCCGGCCGGCGCCGGTAACGCCGAGTCGGCGAAGCCGTTCCCGGAGCCTGGCGGTGCTGATCGGGCGGTTCGGCCGTTGGCCAGGGAGCATCCATGGTGACGTCAGGTTGGCTGCGGTGCCCATGTTGCGACGCTGGGCAGTCAGATCGGTGATGAGACAGCCCAGGGGCTCTGGCATCGGCAGGTCTTCTTCGGCGATCCGCAGGAACACCTGACCGCTGTCGGTCGTCACGTCGTCCAGCCTGATTTGAGCGATGCGGGTGGCGGGCATGTCATAGAGCAGGACCAGGAGGCCCACCACGCGGTCGATCGGGGGCAAGGTGTCGTCGGTGAACAGTTTGCGGACCAGCGCGATCCGCTCCGGCTGGGGCTGCGCGGTCGGAGCGACGCCCCTGGGCTGGTTGGGAATTCGCAACTTCGGGCAGAGCCTTCGCCGGATCGCGAAGGTCATGAAGATCCGGGCCAGAAGGCGGGTCGTCGGGCCGTCGGCAAACCAATCGTCAATGTCGTGCTGTGTGCATTCGGCCAAGAGGGTTCCTCGTGCTCTCAGCCAGTTCAGAAAATCCAACGCGGCCCTTGATTGCTGGCGGGCGGTCGAGAAGGCCGAGGCGCGAACGGCGCCGTTGTCGAGTTGCTGCAGGATCCGGTGGCGGTGGTGCCACCGAATGTAGGTGGCGAGGGCCTGGCGGTCGTCGGTGACCGACCACGGCATCACGGTCAGCACGCTGCGCCGTTTCGGGCCGCTGCCCTTGCCGAACCTGATGTAGCAGACACCGAAGTCGCCGAACTCCGTCGCCTTGGGGTTGCGACCGAAATCGTGGACCTCCAACCGCACCAGTTCCCGGCGACGAAGCCCAAAAGCATAGGCGGTCTTCAACATTGCCGCGTCGCGGAACGCTGCCACCGCGCCCTTGCGCCCGTTGCGGCGGATCTCCTCCACCATCTCGTCCGCCGCATCGAACAGCAGCTGCAACTCCTGCCGGGTCAACGCCCGCCGCTGCGGGCGTCCCTCGACGTCGAGGATGTGCTTGGCGCTGTTCCAGTCGTGGCTGATCTGGATCGGGTGAGTGCCGAATCGCTTCTCGCACTCGACATCCCACCCATAGAACGGCTCACACACGTAGCCAAGGAACGAGCGGATCGCCAACTGATAGGCCCGCACCGTCGACAACGCCAGCCCGCGCACGGCACGTAGATCGGTCGACCACTCCTCGAGATGCTGCGGCGTCCACTGCCATGGGAACTCACCGGAGTGATCCTGGAACCGCCGTAACAGATCCAACCGGGCGTCGACGGTGCCAAAGGCCAGGTTCCGGCTCAGCTGCTGCTGCCGCCACCCTTCCAGCATCGCCTCGAACACCTACACGTCCGGACGTAGCAACGGCACCCCGGCCGCCACGACGCGATGGGCCGCGCCGGCGACCTCCAACCTTCGCGATCCCGCCACCCAACACCCTCAACATCCACTGAATGATTCCTTCATCAGATGAAAGAGGGGTTGAAAAGCGGCTGATCGCAGCCCTGGCCCCGTCACCTCCCGGGTCGTCAGACCAAGTCGGAATCTGGCGAATCCCCGCAGCTCAGAGCCTGGATCTGTTGGCGCAGAGAATCATTCATCAAATGAAATACGGGCCAGAGCGCAGATAGTGGGCTCTTACCTGCGGTTACTCGTTACCGTGACTCTTCTCGAGTCTGGACCCCACGGGCCGCTGCGGTGAAGGTCACGCTTCCGACGATGACTGCGCCGCCGGTCTCCAGGAGGAGCAGCCCCAGGGGCGAGTGTTCGGTGACATCGCCGAGCAGGGACCAGATCGCGCCGCGCAGGGCCACCGTGGCCGGTACTGCTAGCGCGGCGGCCGTGGAGGCGGCGCGGACTGCGCGATGTATCCGGTTCGGTCGCGGGGCCGGGGCTATGAAGATGAGGACGTGGTTGCCGAGCATTGCCATCCCGAAGAATCCGCTGGTGGCGGTGACTATTGCGAAGACGATCAGCAGCGGGTCGGTCCACCCCTCGCCGATGGCTTGCGTGGCTGTGACTGCTGCCCCTGCGGACACGGCCGCCGCCGCGAGGACGGCGATGTCGTGACGGCGGGTGAACGTCGCGACCGAGCTGTAGTGGGAGGGGCGGACAATGGCCCGGCCGCCGGTGAGCAATGCGGCCAGAGGTTCGATGTCGTCGAGCCAATCACCATCGTGCGCTCGCTCGGATACTGGCAATCGCAGCGCTTTTCGCTGCAGCATCAGCCCGGCGGCGGTGACGGCCGTGAGGACTGTGAGTGCGGTGATCAGCACCGGCGTGGTCGTCGCAGTCCAAGCCGTGCGATCGGCGTCGACCGCGACCGCGATCCAGTCCGTCGTCGCAGTCATCGCCACGAGCCCCGTACTCGCGGCTGCGGTCCGTGCCAGCTGTGCGACGCGGAAGGCTGGTTGTGGTTGACCGTTGCGCCACAACAGCATTCGCAGTGCCATCAGCAACAGCACTGCTGGTACCACGAATTCGGTGAACGACACCACCACGTCATACGGGTCGTCTTGCCACGGGCTCGCCGCCCGCACGGTCTTGGCCTGCGTCGTGGTCCATGCGAAGGCGACGAACCCGGCTCCTGCCACGAAAGAGGCCATCAGCGCCGCACCCGTGACACCCCGGACCTGGCTGCCGACCGATACCACCTGTTCATCCGCCACCGCTACCGCTCCTTTCTGACCTGCCGAGCCGATCAATCACGTGCATAGTACGCGCTGCGTACTACGTGGCGCGAGCTACGCAATGTGTACTAGTCTGCAAGGAAGGGGTCGAACGAGGAGGTCCTGATGCTCGCCAACGACGCACAGGTACTGGTGTTGTGCGCGCTTGCCGAGGGGCCGTTGCACGGCTACGCGATCAATGCCGCGATCGAGCACTTGGTCGGTGAGCGGCTGGCGGCCGGCAGCCTGTACGGCGCGCTGGCACGGCTCGAAGCCAAAGGGTTGATCGAAGCTGTCGATGGTGTCGGGCGGCAGCGCCCGGTTCGCCTGACCCCGCAGGGCGCCGCGTTGCTGGAACGGGAACTGCGTGCCATGGCCGAGGTGTCGAGGACCGGATTGCGGCGTCTGGGGGTGAGCCCGGCGTGACCAGCTGTACGCAAATCCTCGTGCGGTTGTTGTATCCGCGGCCCTACCTCGACCGGTGGGGTGAGGACCTGTGCGACGCCGCGCGTTCGGAAGGGTGGCGATCCTGGCCGAATCTGGTGGCGAGCGCGGCCGCCATCTGGCTGCAACCAGCGATCTGGCCGCCTCGTCACCGCGGGCAGCGCACCGCCCGCGCGACCGCGATGGTCCTCGCGGTCGCGGGCTGCGGATGGTTCATCGCGAATCTCCTTACCGAGGACGCCGGCCCCGTCCTCAGGCAGGTGCTGCGGGGCTGTGCGGCGGCCCTGCTGGTGGGGTGCGGGCTGGTGACACCGCTGCCACACCTGAACCGGACCGCGCTAGCCGCGGCGGTTCGGCGGTCCACGCGATATTTCGCTGTTCCGGTGGTCCTGGTCGCGACGGTGGTGATCATCGTGCATGGCAGTGTGCTGCCCCGGATTCCGCCGGTGCCGATCCGGCTGGCTGTCGTGTCGTTGTGGTGGATCGGTTGGCTGCTGGCCGTCGGCGCAGGTTCACGAGTCCTGGCTAACCTCGGCCCCGACACCGTCATCGCACCGAGTCGCTGGCGAGCCGGCGCCGGTGGCGTGGTCCTGGCCGCGGTCGCCGTGGTCACCGGCGCGGTCTTGCTGATCTTCTCTTTCTCCGGTGCCCGATTCGATCCGTTCGCAGCCGGCTGCGGTGCACTCACGCTGGTGTTCGGGGTCGCGGGAACCGCAGCACTCTGCGAGCTCCCATCTCTCGCAGATGACTAGCGTTCGAGTTCCACGCGGGACAACGCACCGAAACGCCCGTAGTCGGGCCCACCCACATCAGTCACGCCGACATGAAATCACCAGCACAACAACAGGATTCACCCTGTCTGCTCAGCGTGACTTTCCTCCCAGATGCTCCTCAACCCCCAAATCGTGGACAGTGGCGGCACGGTGCGTCAAGATCGCCCCATGGCGATTCCACGTATTCGCGCTGCGGTCCTCGCCCTGCACTGGCAGGTGAATGTGATTCGGCCCGAGGGATTCTTCGGACCGATGCTGGCCGCGCCGGTCGCGGCGAGCGGGGTGGTGCCGCGCGCGGTGCGCTTGCACGCGGCAGCGGCCGAACGTGGGCTGCCGGTGGCATTCCTGCGCTTCACCATTCCCGTCGGCGAGGGTGGGCTGGTACGCAACACCGGATTCATGCGTTCGGTGGCGGCGGCGCAGACCGACTTTCGGCCGGAGTCGCCGGGGACACAGCTCATCCCGGAGATGGCCGAGCAGCCGACCGCGGTCTTCGACAATCAGAAGCTGTCGGGTTGGCGGACTGTCCGCTGCCCGAATGGCTCGATGAGCAGGGCATCGACACGCTGTTCCTGACCGGTGTCGCGACCAATCTGGTGGTCGAGCAAACCGCCAGGCACGCAACCGATCTCGGCTTCACCGTGCATCCGGTCTCGGACTGCGTCGCCGCGGTGAACCCCGAAACGCACACCGGATCGCTGGCGAATCTCGAATTGACCACCGCCGGTTGCCGCACCGCCGACCAGGTACTGGATCTGATCGGTTCGCACTGACCGGTTCCGGGATGGGCCCGCGACCGAGACGGCGATCGGTCTGGTTATCGGCCCGCGTGCCAACTGATTCCGTTCAGCCGAAGGCCGCCTTGCCGCCCGTGGGAAGATGGCCTTCCGTGGCTGACGGGTCGGCCGGTCGCCGGACCCGGCGTTCGAGGCCGGGGCCGACCAGATCCGTGAGCCGCTGGTAGGTCTCGGCGGCGGGCAGCGGTGGATCGGCGTCCGCGATCGAGCCGAGCAGGCCGACGACGCCCCAGGACAGGAAGGTCACCGTCACGGCGAATTCGTCGTCGTCCATATCCAGTCGGCCCGCGAGCTGTTCGGTGAGAATCTCTTCCACCATCCGACGGGTCGAGCGCAACAGCACACCGGTCGCCCTTCGCCCCAATAGCGCCCGGTAGACCTCGGGATTCGCCGAGGCCAGGCGGAATAGCGTGTACAGCGGCGCGAGCGGTGTCGAACCATGCGGGACCTGCGGGTCGTATGCCGCCGACCCAGCATCCGCGACCGCCGCGCGCAGGTACTCGGTACTGCTGACCAGCAGCAGATCGTCCTTGTCGCGGAAGTGCGCGTAGAACGTGGAGCGTCCGACATCGGCGCGATTCAGGATGTCCTGCAGGGTGATCCGGTCGTAGCCGCATTCGATCATCAGCTCGATCAAGGCTCGATGGAGCAGATTCTTGGTGCGCCGAACCCGGCGATCGGTGCTGCCGGTCATCTCGTCCTCACGTTCCCGTACAGATGGTGCGAATCCGTCCCGAACAGAACATATCTCGCTTTTTGCTTCTGGTCGTTCCGGGTATCGAGTCCGATTATGGACACATGACCGGAAACAGACAACAGTCCACTGCCGCACATGCTGACCCGAAATCCGAGATCGGCATTCTGATCACCAAACCGCGTGGCTATCTCGTGGTGAAATCGGCCTTCCTGCTCGGCCGGGTCGGCGCACTGAACGCTCAACTTGTCGAGCTGACCGGTGCCGCCGCGGGCGAGCGGGCCGTGGATATCGGTTGCGGCCCGGGTCAACTCGTCCGAGCTCTGGCGCTGCGAGTCGGTCCGTCCGGCCACGTGCTCGGCATCGACCCGTCGGCGGAGATGATCGACTATGCGACCGCCCGCACCGCGGCCCGGCCCAACTGCCGATTTGAGGTGGGCACGGCACAGTCGCTGGATCTGCCTGACGCCTCGGTCGATGTGGTGACCTCGACCTTCGTCATGCATCACATTCCGGAGGCCAAGCGTGCCGCAGCCCTGGCACAGATGTTCCGCGTACTCCGTCCCGGCGGCAGACTGCTGCTCGCCGATACCCATCCGACCGGACTGGTGCTGCCCGCGATGGTCCGGCTCATGTCGCGATTCGCGGCACGGCGCACCGACGACCCGCATGCGGCCGGACACCAGGCGGATCCGCTATCCGCCATCGATATCCGCCGCTATCGGGAAGCGTTGCGGGAAGCCGGATTCGGAACGGTCGATTTCACCGCGATCGCGCCGACGACCGGTGTCCTGGTGGCGACCAAGAACGGCTAGATCATGTCCTTCGCGGTCATCCAGCGCATGGTGAACCAGCCGCAGAACACCGGCAGCCAGCAGGTGAGCACGCGGTAGAGCAGCACCGAAGGCACCGCGATGGACGCGGGCAGACCGAAGGCCGCCAGACCACCGATCAACGCCGCCTCGACGGCGCCGACGCCGCCGGGGGTCGGGGCGGCCGAGGCCAAGGTGCCGCCGATCATCGTGACGATGGTGACGGTAATGAACGATGCGCCGCCACCGAACGCCTCCACGCTGGCCCACAGCGCGAGCGCCTGGCCGATCGTGATGGCACCGCAGCCGAGCACGATCACCGAGAAGCGCTTGGGATCCCGGGCCAGATCGCCGAGTTCGCCGAGCACCTCCTGCAACTGCGGGCGCACCGAATTGCTCAGCCAGCGGCGCAGTTTCGGCACGAACATGAAGGTGCCGATAATGCCGACACCCACACCGGCCGCCAGATAGAGCACGGTGGCGTCGGGCACGAAATGCGAAAGATTCGCCGAGGTGCCCGCCGCCACGCTGAACAGGATCAACAAGCTGATGTGGGTGATCACCTGCACCGCCTGCTGCAGTGCGACCGCGGCGGTGGCCCGCACCGCGCCGAGTCCGCCCTTCTGCAGGAACCGCACGCTCAGCGCCAGACCGCCGACCCGGGCCGGCGTCGTGGTCGCGGCAAAGGTATTGGCGATCTGCATGATCACCAGATTGCGGAAGCTGACCAGCCGTGACGCACAGGCCCACAGTGCCGCCGCCGCACCGACATACGTCAGCGCGGAAACCGCCAAGCCGAGCAGCGCCCACCACCAGTTGGCGGTGCGCAGCTGGGAGAAGAAGGTCGGCACCGCGCTGATGAACGGATACGCGACGTAGACGAGTCCGATCAGCAGCACCAGCTGGATGATCTGGTTGCGGCTGAACCGGGTGATCTGCTCGGCCTCGATCTTGTCCTGACCGGTCTGCTTGCGCACCTCGTCGCGGGCCGAGGCGACCACATCGGCCCAGTCCGGAATCGACTTCTTGATCCCGGTGGGCATGGCGGACTTGGTGAGTCGGCTCGCCGCGGTCAGCACGGTCTGCTCGCCGAGGGTTTCGATGGCGGTGCGCACCGCAGCTTCCTTGCCGAAGACCGCCGAGGTCGACACCAGCAGCTGTGCGACATCGGATTGGCGTTGCTTATCCGAGGCGCCGAATTCCGCGTTGACGAAGCCGCCGAACAGGGTGTCGCCGTTTTCGATTCGGATCTCGACCGGCCGCAGATCACCGTGCGAGATCTGGCCGCAGTGCAGCTTGGCCAGCGATTTCCATACGCCGGTGAGCACCTCGTCGGAGTGCTCGTCGAGCGGCGTACCCCGGGGCATAGTGTGCGCGTACAGCATCCAGCCGCGTTCCAGCGCCGCCACGGCGACCTGCTCCGTGGCGGCCAGACCCAGTTCACCGGCCGCAATGGCCATCAGCGCGCGATGTTCGACGGCGCGATGCATGGAACCGTGCAGCGCCGCCGTTTCGCTGGTGCGGAAGGTGAGCCAGCGCCACAGCTGGCGCAGCGCGCCGAAGCTGCGCTGGTTCTTGCCGTACATCTCGACGGTCAACTCGCGCTCCGGACCGTCGATGGCGGCGGCGAGCACCAGCGGACCGCGCCCGGCCGGATGCACCACGGTGAACGCGGTAACGGTATGTCCGCGCCCGGCCAGCACCCGGACCGCCGCGTCCAGCGGCACCTCCAGCGCCGGTGTGCCGACCACCAGCACGATGATCGCGCCGACCAACCAGCCGACCGCGAGTCCGAACATGGCCCGCGCCGGCACCACCGTGCTGACCACCAGATGGATCGGCGCGAAGGCCAGCAGCAGGAACCACAGCCAGCGCCGCGGCCGGGTGGGCAGCCAGGGACTGGAGACGGTGAGCACCGCCGCCAGCATCGCGATCCAGCGCGGATCGTCGAGGAACTGCGATAGGAAGGTATCGAGCCGGTCCGGCACCTGCAGATGCCATTGCGGCGCGGACAATCCCGTGCCGGTGATCGATAGCAGCAGACCGGCGACCAATCCGGCCGCGGCATAGCCGGCGAGCAGCTTCCACTGCCTGCTGATGATCAACTCGATGAGAATCGCGAACGGCAGCGCCAGAATCGCCATGCCATAGACCAGATACACCAGATTGGACTGGTCCGGATTGAGGAAGCCGACGATATTCGAGACCGACCGTTCCAGCGCCAGCCATTCCGGCCGGGTGATCAGCGAGGCGGCCACCACAACGCCGACCCACAGGGCCGCGAGCACCACGCGGATGATGTCACTGGTCCGCCGCCTCAGCGGTTGTAGCAGGCTCCCCGTGACCGGGATGTCCCGCCCATCGACTCGCATCTCGTGGGTCCTTCGCCTCTCCGCGTCTGTGGCCGGTCGTCGGGGTGTCGATAAACGTACCGTTGCGGGCCGACGGTTTAGGGTCTGCGGGGACGATACACACCGCGCCGTTTTCGCCGACCTACCGGC
>NZ_JBEXLC010000108.1:0-30269 GCF_040609795.1 Nocardia sp. NPDC004604 | reverse complement strand
GTTGATTGAGTTGTAGTGTAGTTATCTGAGATTGTTGTTTTAGTATGAATTGGTGTATTATCATGAATACTGCTATGATCCAATTCATGTTTTGTGGGGCAGATGAACCCCCTGCTGAACGGATCGTCCCGATCACCGCGAACCGAGGTCACCCGGTCCTGTGCGTCAAGGGTGAGCTCGAGTCCGCAGACCGCCTCGCACAGCGGGCAGGTCCGCAACAGCGTCCGGGTGTCATCAGTGATCTGGGCCATATCCACATCATCGCGCGCGATGGATGTCTGCGCATGCGGAAACAAGAATGACCGGTATCGCGAATGAGCGGATACCGGTCACGGTCGGTCAGGGCAGTGCGGACCCCGCCCGACGGATGCGTGAGCTCAGCAGGCGACGCTGGCCACGGCGGATGCGCCGCGCCGGGTGAGCGCCGAGCGAACGGCCGCGCCGAGCGCGACGACCGGCGGGATCCAGCGGGCCTCGCCCGGGGCGACGCCCCAGCACGCCTCGCCGGTGGTGAGCTGGGTGGGGGGCAGCGGGATGCCGTCGCCGTCGGTGTAGACGGTGGCGCCCGCCTCGCGCAGTGCCTCCAGCGCCATCGCGGCCTTGCGCAGGCCGGTGACCAAGTGGATCTCGCGACGCTCGGCACCGGGGATCTCGATCACCGGGCCGGCAAGGTCGTTAGCGCGCAGGTACCGGCGAACCTCGCCGGCCAGCTCACCGCTGATCTCGATGCCCGATACGTCCTCGTCGGTGATCAGGCAGATCCCGTTGGCCGTTTCAGCGATCGTCCACCCGCGCTGGATGTAGTCCTGCGCCGCGGCAGTCATATCTGCCGCTGATGCGGAAGTCGGAAACGTGGTGCGCACTGTTTTTCTCCATTCCCCGATAGACCTGGGTCCTGCATACGTGGTGGGTATCGGGACAGGGTGGGCAGAGCGTTACGGGTTGTACAAAAGATCTTGTTGACTGTCGGATTCGTCTCACCCGGTGCGCAATAGCTATCACCCGGGCATCTATTGGCGGGCCGCGGAAATGGGGGAAGGATCGCCATATGAGTGAGCATCGCGAAGCGATTCGATGGGGGGCGGCGGTCGAGTGACGGGTGGGCGTGCATCGCGAAGCGATTCGACGGGGGGCCGGGCGACGAATGGGCCCGATGAGCCCGACGTGGTCGAGGCGCCGGGTTCGGCCGAACTCGAAACCGAATCACGCTGGATCGCTTGGAAAGAGAATGCGTCTAGGCGATTCGCGCGCGGTACGGACGAGCCGGAACCTGCCGAACCCTTCGAAAGTCCGCGGGCCTGGAGCGCCGAGGCCGCCCGCGGCCTGCTCGACGTGCAGTTCCACCGTCCCGCGACCCGGACCCTGCTGCCCCTCGCCTACATGCTCGGCCTGGCCTTCGCGATCGGTATCCCGATCGCGCTGACGGTCCTGATGTGGCAGGTCTCGGCGGTTCTCGGGGTGCTGACCGGTTTGCTCGCGATACCGCTCGGCCTGACCATCGCGGCCGTGGTGCGCCTACTGCTCGAATTCCTCGAGAACGCCGCCAAGCTGGCGTCCAGGGTCGAACACATCGCCGATCTCGCCGACGATCTGTTCCAGGCGCTCTCCGATGTCGCCGAGCCGGTCAACCAGCTCTCCGAAGACGTTCGTGCCGTGCAGTTCTGGCGCTTCCGCAAGCGCGGCGCGGGGAAGTAGAACCAGGCTGAATTGCCGGATCATCCCGGGCGGGAACCTCTTCGGCGCTCGTGCGCCACCGGCGTACCTGGGACGCCCATCGTGACCAGTGTCAGTTTTACTGTGAAACAATGCTGTTCGGATATCCGGATATCTGTTGCGGATATCGGTGGAGACGCGCCGGACCGGCAGACTCGGGAGGACATCCGGGTGATTCGGCGCACGGCGCGAGGGGGAAGCATGGCTTTACCGCAGGGCACGACCGGTTCGACCATGCCGCGCAGGCAGCTCGGACGGCATCTGCGTGATCTGCGCAATCGGGCCAGGATGACCACCAGGATGGCGGCCCAGCAGCTCGAGTGGTCCGAGGCCAAGATCTGGCGCATCGAAACCGGTCAGACCTCGCTGCGCAGCCTGGACGTCGAGGCCATGTGCAAGATCTACGGTGCACCAACCGATCTCGTCGAACCGCTGACCGCGCTGGCCAGGGAGACCAAGGCCAGGGGCTGGTGGACCGGCTACAGCGATGTGATCGCCGAGGGCTTCGAGGTGTACATCGGGCTGGAGGAGGCCGCTCGCGCGCTGTCCACCTATGAGAGCGAGTTGGTCCCCGGACTGCTGCAGACCGAGGCCTATACCCGTGCACTGCTGCGGTCGGCGCGGCCGGAGGCATCGGAGACCGATATCGATCGCCGGGTGCAGTTGCGCATGGCCAGGCAGGCGCTGGTCACGCGCAAGGATGCGCCGCTGCAATTGGATGTGGTGATCAGCGAGGCGCTGCTGTGGCGGCGCATCGGTGGTGACGCGGTGACCGCCGAGCAGCTGAGCCACCTGCGGCGCATGTGTGATCTGCCGAATGTGCGAATTCAATTGGTGCCCTCGGATTCCGGCTATCACGACGGCATGGATTCCGGCCGGTTCGTGCTCTTGGAATTCGCCGAGGCGCAGGGCGAACTGCACGAGCCGCCGGTGGTCTATGTCGAGGCGTTCACCGGTCCGGTGTACCTGGACAAGGAACCCGAAATCGAGCGGTACCGAAAGGCTTTCGCGAACATCAAATCGGCTGCGGTTGACGCGCGCCGCGTCATCGACGAAGCGCGCGAGAGTATCTAGCAGCTGCCCGGGTAGCTGGCCCGCTCAGCACTTCTGGCGGTTGCCCCAGGTGCGCCCGAGCACCTCGCGATGGGTCGGCAGCGCCGATTCGTAGACCTCGCGGCCCTTCTCGGTGAGACAGACGAAGATCGCCCGCCGGTCCTCGGTGCACATGCTGCGCGATACCAGTCCGTCGCGCTCCAGGCGCGCCACCGCGCGCGAGAGCGCACTCTGGCTCAGATAGATATCGCTGGCGAGATCGCTCATCCGGTAGTTGCCGCAGTCGGCGTCGATCAGCCGGTCCAGCGTCTCGAATTCGCTGAGTCCGATGTCGTGCTTGCCCTGCAGCTCCTTCTCGAGCGCACAGCTCACGGCGGCGTGCCGGTCGAGCAGCTCGCGCCACTCGGCGACCAACCCGACGGGCGCCACATCGCGCCCTACTAATTCTGTTGTCGACGGCTTCGACATGGCCCTATCCTAGTGCTCCGGAGCAAACCATGCAACCACATTAAATGTGTTGGCATTTAATGTTGTCGCATGTAATGTTCCGCCCATGACTTCTGCAGCAACCCTTTCGGACGCCACGGCGACCGATCCGATCAGATGGTCCACCCGTCTCTGGGGCATGCTGATCACGCTCTGCATTGTGTTGTTCCTCGATGGTCTCGACGTCTCGATGATCGGTGTCGCGCTGCCGTCCATCGGCGCCGAACTCGATCTCTCAACCTCCACCCTGCAGTGGCTGGTCAGCGGCTATGTACTCGGTTACGGCGGCCTGCTGCTGCTCGGCGGGCGCACCGCCGATCTGCTCGGGCGGCGCAAGGTCTTCCTGATCGCGCTCGCCGTGTTCGCAATTGCCTCGCTGGCCGGCGGTCTGGTCACCTCCGGCCCGCTGCTCATCCTGACCCGCTTCATCAAGGGCCTGGCCGCGGCGTTCACCGCTCCGACCGGTCTGTCCATCATCACCACCAACTTCGCCGAGGGCCCGGCCCGCAATAAGGCGCTGTCCATCTACACCGTGTTCGGTGCGGGCGGTTACTCCATGGGCCTGCTGTTCGGCGGTCTGATGACCGGCATCGGCTGGCGCTGGACCTTCCTGCTTCCGGTTCCGATCGCGCTCGCCGCGCTGGGCGCGGCCTGGGTGCTGGTGCCCAAGGACGAGGCCGCCGAGGAGGGTGGGCACGACATTCTCGGTGCGCTGCTGTCCACGGCGGGCATGCTGCTGCTGGTCTACACCGTCGTCTCCGCACCCGAGGCGGGCTGGGGCTCGCCGCGCACCATCATTTCGTTCATCGCCGCCGCCGTGCTGTTGGCCGGATTCGTCGCGGTGGAGAAGAAGGTGAAGTACCCGCTGGTGCGCCTGGGCATCCTGCGCAAGGTGACGCTGGTCCGGGCCAGCCTCGCGATCATCGCGGTCGCGGGTTCGTACTTCAGTTGGCAGTTCATCGTGACCCTGTACCTGCAGGATTCGCTCGGCTGGTCGCCGCTGAAGCTGGCCATGGCACTGCTGCCGGTGGGTCTGCTGGTGGTCGCGTCGGCGTTCTTCTCCGATAAGCTCGTCGACCGGTTCGGCACCGGACCGATCATCGCCGTCACCATGGTCGTGATGGCCATCGGCTACCTGCTGTTCCTGCGGCTGGACACCACGCCGTCGTATCTGACGATGATCCTGCCCGCGGTGCTGCTGATCGGCATCGGCTGGGTCGGCTTCCCCGCCATCAACATTCAGGCGACCAATGGCATCGATGACGATGAGCAGGGTCTGGCGGCCGGTGTGCTGCAGACCTCCATGCAGGTCGGTGCGGCCATCGTGCTCGCGGTGAACACCGCGATCATCTCCTCGGGCAGCCACGGGGCGAGCACCCCGGCCGCGGTGCTCGACAACTTCCGGCCCGGCCTGCAGTTCGCCGCCGGTGTCACCATCGTCGGCGCGCTCATCGCCATGACGGCCTACCTGCCCAAGCGTGCCAAGGCGCGGGCGCAGGAGCCGGAGTTGGAACTCGTCGGCTGAATCCCCTTCCGGCCGACAGTAAGTCGAATGCCACCGCTTCCCTCCCTCATCGGGGGCGGTGGCATTCGGCGTTTACGAGAAGGGCGGTGCGGCGGCGTCCTTGGGAGATCGGATATAGGTCAGCGGCTGACCGTCGAGACCGGTCTTGGGCCATTCGATGCCGAGCCGCGGATCGAAAGCATCGATATCCCGGTCGAATTCGGGTGTGTACTCGAGCGAACACAGATAGGTGACGGTCGAGTTGTCGGCCAGCGAGAGGATCGCATGGCCGAGCCCCTCGGATAGGAACATCGAGCGCCGGTCCACATCGTCGAGTACCACGCTGTCCCAGCGCCCGTAGGTCGGCGAACCCGGCCGCACGTCGACGACCACATCGAGAAACGCACCCCGCACACAGGTCACGTACTTCGCCTGCCCCGGCGGATCCTCGGTGTAGTGGATGCCGCGCAGCACCCCGGCCGCCGAGACCGAGCAGTTGACCTGGCGCAGATCGAACGGCCGACCGGTCACCTTCTCGAATTCCGAGGTCTTGAACGATTCGCAGAACATGCCACGGTCATCGCCGAATTGGCGCGGTGTGATCACCCATGCGCCCGGCACGGCGAGTTCATGGAACTCCATCGCTCACCAATCCCGTCCGCGTTCGAGCAGATCGAGCAGGTAGCTTCCGTATCCGGAGCGAACCAGCGGTTCGGCCAGCGCGCACAGCCGCTCATCGTCGATGAAGCCCTGCCGCCATGCGACCTCTTCCGGCACACCGATCTTCAGGCCCTGTCGCTGTTCGATGGTGCGCACATAGTTGGCGGCGTCCAGCAGCGAATCGAAGGTGCCGGTGTCCAACCACGCGGTACCGCGGGCGAGCACATCGACGCGCAGCCGATCCTGTTCCAGATAGGCGCGATTGATATCGGTGATCTCGTATTCGCCGCGCGCCGACGGCCGCAGCTCGCGGGCGATCTCCACGACATCGTTGTCATAGAAGTACAGCCCGGGGATGGCGTAATTGGATCGGGGCACCTTGGGCTTCTCCTCGATCGAAACCGCTCGACCGTCGGTGAATTCGACGACACCATAGGCGGTCGGATCCGATACCCAGTATGCGAAGACCGCGCCGCCGTCGATTTCGGTGAAGCGCTCGAGGCTGGTGCCGAGGCCCGGGCCGTGGAAGATATTGTCGCCGAGCACCAGTGCGGCGCTGTCGCCGCCGATGTGGTCGGCGCCGAGCACGAAGGCCTTGGCGAGTCCGTCCGGTTCCGGCTGCACCACATAGCTGATCGCGATGCCGAATTGCGAGCCGTCGCCGAGTAGGCGGGCGAACGCCTCCGCATCCTCCGGGGTGGTGATGACCAGGATGTCCTGGATGCCCGCCAGCATCAGGGTGGACAGCGGGTAGTAGACCATCGGTTTGTCGTAGACCGGGACCAGTTGCTTGCTCACCCCGCGCGTGATCGGATGCAACCGGGATCCGGTGCCACCGGCCAAGATGATTCCGCGCATGGTCCCCGAGTCTGCCAGGCGCATCGGGCTCGGCTTCGGCGAGGTTCCGACTCGCCTACAAATTGATCACGAACGTTTGGTAATCGGGCGTGGCGGGCGATAAGTGTTGCGTAGGTCACGCATCCGTGGTGTTCTGAAACATCAGTGTGTCACCCCTGCTGGGAAGTGACGCACACGGGTACGTGTGAGATGTCAGCGTCGACTCTTGCCTGGGTAACCGTTCGGTCGGGCTCGGCGCGCCAGTGTGAGGTAGGTGCGCGATGTCGGCGACCAGCGTGAGTGAATTCGACCCGCGTGAGCCGGGTTTGCTGATGAACCCGAACGGCCCGAGCGCGCCAGCGCGAATGCTCCTGGCGACCTGCCTCGGCGCGGTGCGCCCGGTATTGCGCCTGTTTCCGGTCAGCCGGGCGACCATTCCGGTCGGCGCCGTCGCGATCGACACCCTGGCCCGGTTGCGGCCGCAGCCGCGCGGCGTCGATCGGGAACAGGTGGCGCTGAACGGGTTTCGAATGGAGATCCTGCGCCCGTCCGGTGGTTCGCGTGCCCTGCGGCACGGCGCGGTGCTGTACATGCACGGTGGCGGCTTCGCCATCTGCGGACTGGGCACCCATCGTCCCATCGCGGCCAGCCTGGCCCGGCGCACCGGACTGCCCGTGGTCAATGTCGACTACCGGCAACTGCCGGGACGCAGTATCGCCGAGGCGATCGAGGATTGTCTGAGCGCCTACCGCTGGCTGCTGCGGCACGGTGCGGACCCGTCCCGGATCGTCTTGGCGGGCGATTCGGCGGGTGGGTTCCTGGCCTTCAGCACCGCACTGCGCGCCATCGAGGCCGGTCTGCCGTCCCCGGGTGGGCTGGTGGGGCTGAGCCCGCTCCTCGATCTGGACTACGCGGCCAAGCGGGACTACGTGAATGTCGAGCGCGATCCCTATCTTCCGCTGTCCGCGCTGGAGGCGGTCGTGCGGATCGGTGCGGAGCTGGACGGCAAGCTGGATCCGATGGTGTCGCCGGTCAACGGTGCCTTGGCGAGTCTGCCGCCGGTGCTGCTGATCGCCGCCGAGGACGAGGTGCTGCGCTATGACTGCGAGCTGATGGCCCGCAGGCTGACCGCCGCCGGTGTACCGAACGCGCTGGAGATCTGGCGCGGTCAGGTGCACGCCTTCATGGCCATTGCCCCCAATCTGCCCGAGAGCAGGATGGCGCTGGCCCGGGTATCCCGGTTCGTCCGCGCCCGACTCGAGCAGCCGCAGCGGGCTCGGACGGCTTGACCTGGATCGGCCGGACGAGTCGACCCCGCCTCCTGACTGCGCCTTCGGGTAGTCGGGAGGCGGGGTTCTTTGCTTGCGCCGCGGCTGTGGAATTTCCGTGGTCGTCCAAAGAATTCCCTGCGCGCCGAATTCCGGCCGCCATTTAGTTCGACCGCATTCACCTTTTGTTCATTTACTGGACAGGTCGAGTTTTTCTGACTCTGCAGTGTCGAACCGCGCTATCACGGTTACGTAATTCGACCGAACAGCAGAAACCCCGCCCGATCGGACCGGGCGGGGTTTCTCGCTCACTTCAGTTGTATAGAGCCGTCGCTCGACTTACTTCGGCGCGTTGAACGGCGCGGAGGTGGTGGCGAAGTACTGGATCGCCGCACCGATCGCGACCGGAGCCGTGATCAGGATCTGACCGGCCAGGGTGCCCAGTGCACCGACGGCGATGATGCCGCCGAGGCAGCCGATGGCGGCGGCCGGGATGAACGCACCGAACAGACCGACGATGGCGGCCGAGGCAACGGTCGCACCGGCGATACCGCCGAGGACGCAGCCGATGGCGCCGCCGCCGAGGCCGCCGACCAGGGTGCCGATGGTGGCGCCCATGGCGACGGTGTCCTTCATGCGGTTGAAGGCGGCCACCTCACGGTCGTACGGGGTCTTGAACGGCGCCTGGTCCTCGAAGGGCAGCGCGACCGGCTTGTAGGTGGCGTGCGCCATGTCGATCTGGGGGGTCAGGGTGGCGGTGCGGTCGGAGATCTCCGCCGCGACCGGGAATTCGAAATCATCGATGCGAGCCGTGAGCGGGGTGCCCGCGACGGTGGTGCCGTCGGCGGCTTTGATCTTGAGGGCGTTGTCCTCGACGACCAGCGAGCCGGCGTCGATCGAGATGATCGACTGGGTGTCGGTCGCGTGGGCGGTGAAGTTGATCGGGGCGTCGGCGGACTCCGCCGGAGCCGCGTTCACGGTACCTGCAGTGATGCCCATGGCGGCGATCAGCAGTGCCGACGTCGCGGCGAATTTCCTCATCAGCATTTGTTCTGGACCTCGATGTGAAGCGTTCGGAGGGGACTAGACGATCGAAATCTAGTGCAGCTAACGCGTGGTGAACCGTTTGTGACCGTTTATTCAAATTTTGTTCACCATCACGACCCGAAGCTTGGTGAGTTCTTTGAAATCACTACGTTGACCATGGTTTTTTGCGGGAATCCGAACTAATCGCCTTTCTTTACAATCGCTTAGCGTGACGAAGCTCACAGATTAGAACTCTCGCTGCGCAGGTGGGCGTAGGGAAGCGGATCCGGCGTCGGCACACCGCCGCGGCGACGTAAGGTCAGGGGGTGCGACTGCTCGTAACCGGCGGGGCCGGATTCATCGGTGCGAATTTCGTCCAACAGACGGTGGCCGAGCGGCCCGACGCCACTGTAACCGTCCTTGACGCCCTGACCTATGCGGGAAATCGGGCCTCGCTCGAGTCGGTGGCCGACCGCATCGATTTCGTACACGGTGATATCGCCGATCTGGATCTGGTGGACGAACTCGTCAGCGGTGTCGACGCCGTGGTGCACTTCGCCGCCGAATCGCATAACGACAACTCCCTCGCCGAACCGTGGCCGTTCGTGCAGACCAATATCGTCGGCACCTACTCGCTGCTGCAAGCGGTGCGCCGCCACGAGGTGCGCTACCACCATGTCTCCACCGATGAGGTCTACGGCGATCTCACCCCGGACGGGCCCGCATTCGACGAGAACACCCCCTACAACCCGTCCAGCCCCTACTCGGCCACCAAGGCATCGAGCGATCTGCTGGTGCGCGCCTGGACCCGCTCGTTCGGCGTCCGCGCGACGATCTCCAACTGCAGCAACAACTATGGGCCGTATCAGCATGTGGAGAAGTTCATCCCGCGCCAGATCACCAACCTCATCGATGGGGTTCGGCCGCGGCTCTACGGTGCCGGACACCAGGTGCGCGACTGGATCCACGTCGATGACCACAACCGTGCGGTATGGGACATCCTGGAGCGCGGGCGGACCGGCCGGACCTATCTGATCGGTGCCGACGGCGAACTCGACAACAAGTCGGTGGTGCGGATGGTCCTCGAGGCCTTCGACCGCGATCCGGACGACTTCGACCATGTCACCGACCGCGCCGGCCACGACCAGCGCTATGCGATCGATGCGTCGCTACTGCGCACCGAACTCGGTTGGACGCCGAGGTATTCGGATTTCCGTGCCGGGCTGGCCGCCACCATCCAGTGGTACCGCGATAACGAGAGCTGGTGGCGTCCGGCCAAGGCCAGCACCGAACGCGCGTATGCCGATGCGGGCGAGCGGACCATCAACGCCTGAACTCTCCCCGCCTCCGCGAGCCTCTGGCCGGACGTTGGGAGCACCGAGGTTCAGCTCCTGGGCCGACGGTCGGTGTGTGCCCGGGTTCTGGGTATACCCGGTGAGGTCCCCATGTCCTTCCGAAATCAGTTGTTGCGTGGCACGAACCGAGAGCGCGGGGTCTGTCAGCCCCAGACGATCGAGTAGTACTTCCAGAGCGCGGCGATCAGGGCCACCAGCGTGGCCGCGATAATCGTGATCGCCGGACCCTTGGCCGGAGTCCGACCGCGGACATCGGTGAGCCGCAATGGCATCCAGCGCAGCAGCACCACCAGTGCCAGGATCGCCAGCGGTACGAAGTACCGGCCCTGTACGCCGTCGATGATGTAGTAGCCGACCGGGGTGAACGACATGTACAGCGTCACGTAGATCATCGCGACGCTCGCGAGCACGGTCAGCGCCACGATCAGCGTGCGCCGGAAGGTGGCGGTCGCGGTGTTCATCCGATCCGCGATACCGACGCTCACCGCGAATGCGAGCAGGCAGGCCAGCACCGTCAGGGCGGGGACGTCGATGTAGGCGAAGCCGAGTTCACCGAAGAACTGAGTGAACCACCGCTGGTCGCGCAGTGCGATGCTCTCGCCGAAGACGTTCACGAAATCCAACGGGTCGCTGAGGATGCCGTGCAGCTGATCGCTGGGCCGGACCGAATTCCACTGGTGCGGTGGGCGCATCAGGCCCATACCGTCGGTGGTCGGTGCCGCGATCTTCATCCAGACCGCGAAGGCCGCCGCGCCCAATGCCGCGAAACCCCATGGGAGCAGACGCTTCCAGCCGGAATTGCCGCCGAAGGCGAACCGGTCCGTCGGCACCAGCACCACGAGCATGGCCAGTAGTACATAGGTCGGCTTGCTGACCGGCAGCGCGACGGTCGCGGCCAGCAGCGCCGCGGTCTCGACGCGACCGAGGCCGTTGCCGAGGAACAGTGCCTTGACCAGCAGCGCGGAGACCAGAATGGCCAGTGCGTTGGTCAGGGTATCGGCAGTGACGGTGCCCGCCTGGAAGACCGCGATCGGCAGTACGGCGACGGTGAACGCCAGCCACTGCACCCGATGCGCGCGCAGGGCGTAGAGGCCGAATCCGACGAGGGCGAGATAGACGGCCAGGCCCGCCAGGCGGGTCAGCAGCATCATGGCGCCGACATTGAGCCCGAACAGCTCGGCGAGCCGAATGCCGATGGCGGCCGGGATATACGGCACCGGCGAGTAGGCGGCGGTATTGGTGAACCAGACCGCTTCCTCGGTCTTCGACACCGCGGCGCCCTCGAATCGGGCATAGGCGCCGGGATCGGCGACCATCGGATCCGGCTCATCCGGATTGGTCGTGTAATCGTGCAGCGCGTAGCCCATCAGCGCGGTGATGCTCGAAGGCACATCGCCGCCGTAGGAGATGCCGCGATTGTCGGGGATCCGCTCGGGTCGGAACCCGCCGTGCGCGACCTGATAGGCGCGACCGAACTGGGTGATCTCGTCGTGGCCCCAGAACGGCGGGGTGATCCACGCGAACAGCGCACCGAAGACCGTGACGATGATGGTGAAGGCGATCGTGGCGGCGCCGAAGCGGGCCACGATCCGACGTCCGAAATCGCGCTTCGGATTGTTCGTGGCCGGAGCGTCGCTGTCCGTGCTGCTCGAATCCCGATCGGTGGCACCGGATTCGGATGCGGACGCGGGCAGTGCCGTCGAATCCCCAACGGCGGTATCGCTATCCGCGCTCAGCGCCGGTTCCGGGTTCGATTCGGTTGCGGCGGTTGCGGTCCGATCCGCCGAGGTGGTCAACGCTCGGCTCCACCGGTGTCATCCGCGCCGACCGCCGAATACCGCAGGTAGACAAGTCGCGCGGCCTCGTGCCGGGAGCGCCGGATGCCATCCAGGATCAGGCCGGCGGTCCAGGCCAGGCTGCCGAGCAGCAGCAGGGTGAAGCCGAGGAACAGCGTCGGGAAGCGCGGCACCTCATGGGTGTTGTAGAACTCGACCACGATCGGGATGGTCAGGATGATCGAGACCAGCCAGCTCAGCGTGCCGAACAGTCCGTAGAACGCGACCGGCCGCTCATGTCTGGCCAATCCGATGATCAGCGCCAGGATCTTGAACCCGTCGTGGTAGGTGCGCAGCTTGCTCTCACTGCCCGCGGGCCGATCACGGAAGCCGACCGGAACCGCGGTCTGCGGCACCCGCAGATGCAGGGAGTGCACGGTCAGTTCGGTTTCGATCTCGAATTCGCGCGAGACGGCCGGGAAGCTCTTGACGAACCGGCGCGAGAACACCCGGAAGCCGCTGAGCATATCCTCGACGTTCTCGCCGAACACCTTGCCGACGACGCCGTTGAGCACCTTGTTTCCGGTCTCGTGGCCGGAGCGATAGGCCGATGCGCCCTCGTCCTGTTTACGCACACCGAGCACATGGTCATAGGGGCCGTCGAGCAGTGTCTTGATCATCAGCGGTGCGGCCGACGCCTCATAGGTGTCGTCGCCGTCGATCATCAGATAGATATCGGCCTCGATATCGGCGAAGGCGCGGCGCACCACATTGCCCTTGCCCTTGGTGTGTTCATGGCGCACGATCGCCCCGGCCGCGCGGGCCCGTTCGGCGGTCGCGTCGGTGCTGAGGTTGTCGTAGACGTAGACGACGATTCCCGGCACGGCGGCCTGCAGGTCGGCGACGACCTTGGCGACCGAAGCCTCCTCGTTGTGGCACGGCACCACTGCGGCAATTCGGAGCTCGGTGGAGTCCACCCGGTCAATCCTCGATGTCGGCGGTGAATGGGGAACACCGGGAGGGTACAGGGCTGCACCGCTTGGTGCTCACTCGGTTCCGAGCCTACTGGGGTACCGTCGCCGAGTGCCTTACCCCGAGCAGCCCGTGTCATTCTCCGAGCGGACCGGCTCCCCGCAATCGCCGCCGGTCGACGCTGCGGAGCCGCCGGTGGACGACTCGCTGACCGCGAAGGTGATCGCCGCGCTGCGGCGCGGTGGTGCGTTCCTGGTGGTCGGCGCGATCGGCTTCCTCGTCGACGCGGGCACCTATAACCTGCTGGTTTTCTGGGGCGGCGAGGGTGTGCTGTACCACGCGCCGCTGCCCGCCAAGATCATCGCGATCGCCGTGGCGACCGTGGTGACCTACTTCGGTAACAAGTGGTGGACCTTCGGGCACAAGAAATCCGACAATCCCGGTCGCGAATATTTGTTGTATGCCGTATTCAACGTGGTCGCTATCGGTCTGCAACTGGGTTGCCTCGGATTCTCCCGCTATGTTCTCGACCTGTCGTCACCGCTCTCGGACAACATCTCCGGCACGCTCATCGGCCAGATCGTCGCGGTGATATTCCGCTATTGGGCCTATGACAAATTCGTATTCGTCGGTTCGGCGAACACATCAGCTAACAGTGAGCAACATAAATGATGGCGGTGGCCGGGTTGCTGGACAGGCGGTTGCCGAGTCCGGTTGATATCCTCGGCCCCGCCGCGAACGGCCATCCTGGGGCATGTCTGTCCCGTCGGCACCGAAACGATTTCGAGGACCTTCATGGATCAGTCGGCTACCAAAGCCGTTACCGAGACGAATGACCGCCCTTCGACCGCGCCCGCCTCGCTGCGCGCCGATCACCAGGCGCCCGATCGGTTGGTGCTGCAGCGCGGCATCTTCACCGGGCCGTCGGCGAAGGTGAGCGATGAGCTGTACGCCGTCGTCAAGGGAAGAGCACATCGGGAACGGCTGGAGCTGCGACTGGACAAGGGTGCCTCCGCGCACACCAACACCTATTTCGGGCGGTTCGCGGCCAGCTACTGGCAGCGCTGGACCACGGTCACCGAGGTGTGGGCGACCATGGTGCTGGATGTGACCAAGCGGGCCAGGATTCGGCTCGTCGCCTCCGATATCGCCGGGCACCGCCGGATCATCGACACCGCCGAGGTCACCGCGAGTGGCCCCTTGACCTTGACCGCACCGCTGGACCAGTACGTCGACGGCGGCGCGCTGTGGCTCGAATTCGATGCCATCGGCGGCGAACTCGGCATCTCCGCGCAGACCTGGACAGCGACCGCGCCCGATCACGTGCGCCCCGTCGCCATCGCGATCTGCACCTTCAACCGGGCCGCGGACTGCGCCGAGACGGTGGCCGCACTGGCCTCCGACGCGCCGATACTCGCGGCTATCGACGCGGTGTACGTGGTCGATCAGGGCACCGATCTGGTCGAGAATCAGCCGCGCTTCCAAGAGACCCTGCCGGTCTTCGGTGACAAGCTGCGATACATCCGCCAGCCGAATCTCGGTGGGGCGGGCGGGTTCACCCGCGGTCTATACGAGGTGTCCGCGGTCAACGAGCACGCCGACGTCATCCTGATGGACGATGACATCCTCTGCGAGCCGGAAACGGTATTGCGGCTCAATGCCTTCGCCAATCTGACCGCGGAACCGACCTTGGTCGGCGCGCAGATGCTGTTCCTGCTCAACCCGGACTACCTCAATGTCGGCGCCGAGGAAGTGCATCTGCACGAACTCAAGCACGGCCAGAAGGTGTCGAAGGCGCTGCGCAACACCAGCATGCTCAAGAAGAACCAGGAGCGCCGCGTCGACGCCGGGTACAACGCCTGGTGGACCTGCCTGATCCCAGCCGAGGTGGTCGCCAAGATCGGGCTGCCGGTGCCGATCTTCTTCCAGTGGGACGATGTCGAATACGGCATCCGGGCCCGCGAGCACGGATTCGTCACCGTCACGCTGCCCAATGCCGCGGTGTGGCATGCCGACTTCTACTGGAAGGACTACGACGACTGGGCGCGCTACTTCAGCACGCGCAATTCGCTCATCGTCGGTTCGCTGCACGCCGATCTCGATGGCAAGGCCATTACCCGCCAGCTGTTCCGCAGTCTGGCCGAACACCTGGTCGCCATGCAGTACGGCCTGGTGCACACCACGCTGCAGGGCATCGAGGATTTCCTCCAGGGCCCGAAGATCCTGCGCGACGGCGGTATCGCGGCCCTGGCCGCCGCCCGCACCGGCCGCGCGGACTACCCGGAGACGATCAAACATTCGGCCGCGACCCCGCCGGTCCGCTCGGGCGATATCCAAATGCGCCGTGCCGGTGGCGAACCGAGCCGGGTGACCGCGGTCCTGATCAAGCGGGCGATCGCCCAGTGGACCGGCCGCACCCAGCACGGCCTGATCGGCGTCACCCGCGAGGACGCGCACTGGTGGCACGTCGCGCTCTTCGATCATGTCGTGGTCACCGATGCCTCACAGTCCGGCGTCCGAATCCGCCAGCGCGACAAGCCCCGCGCCCGCGCCCTGCTGATCCGCACCATCCGCGTCCTGCGCCGCCTGCGCCGCGACCTGCCCACCCTCACCGAGCAGTACCGCGCCGCCGTCCCCGAACTGACCAGCCGCGAGAACTGGGAGCGCCTGTACGGCATCAAGCCGGACTAGCCCCGAACATTCGCCACGCACCCATGCGCGCTACATCCCGGCCTAGCGGACTAGAACTGCTGTCGCACAACCAATGACTAGCGCGCACAGGGTGTGAGGTCTGCGCGACCGTCACTGGTTATGCGTGATGATCGTTGATCTGCCGATAATTTGTGCGCGGTTCGCGGAACGTGACCGGTCTTCGGGCGCGGCTGTTCAGTGCAGCGCGGTTTCGAATGCGGTGTATGCGCGCTCGTCGAACAGGACGAAGCGAACTTCGGTGAGGTTTGTCGTTGTGCTGCGGACGGTTTCGATGGCGATGCGTGCGCCGTCGTCGATCGGCCAGCGGTAGATGCCGGTGGAGATGGCAGGGAAGGCGATGGTGTGGGCGCCCAATTCGTCTGCTACCCGCAGTGATTCGCCGTAGCAGGAGGCGAGCAGGGGGCTGCGGTCCTCGGTTGCGGACCAGACCGGGCCGACGGTGTGGATGACCCACTGGGCCGACAGCCGCCCCGCGGTGGTGGCGACGGCCTGACCGGTCGGTAGTCCCTTGCCGAAGTGCGATGCCCGCAGATCACGGCAGGCGTCCAGAATTTCGGGACCACCCGCGCGATGGATCGCGCCGTCGACCCCGCCACCGCCGAGCAGCGATGAATTGGCCGCGTTGACGATCGCGTCCACCGACTGTTTCGTGATATCGCCACGGACCAAGGTGATGGTGACCACGGTATCGACGGTAGCGGCAAGTAGGGCAATTGCCGAAAGGCCACCCTCGGCCGGTGTGGCGTGCCGAGGGTGGCCGCCGTCGGTCAGAGGAACAGGTCGGTGGTCAGTTCGGTATTGCCGGGGACCACCCGGTACTTGTCGAGGTCGGTGATGCCGTGGGCGGCCAGGACCTCGTCATCGAGGAAGAAGTTGCCGCTGGTCTCCTTCGACGGCGAGGTCAGCACCAGGTAGGCGGCGTCGGCGTAGATATCGGGGGTGCGGGAGGTGGCGATCATCTCCTCGCCGCCGAGCAGATTCTTAACCGCGGCGGTGGCGATGGTGGTGCGCGGCCACAGCGAGTTGACGGCGATGCCGTCGCCCTTGAGTTCCTCGGCCAAACCCAGTGTGGTGAGCGACATTCCGTACTTGGCGATGGTGTAGCCCAGTGCCATGCCCGCCCACTTCGGGTCCAGGTTGAGCGGCGGGGACAGGGTCAGGATGTGCGGGTTGCGGCCCGCCGCGGCCGATTCGCGCAGCGCGGGAATGCTGAGCTTGGCGAGCAGGAAGCTGCCGCGGCAGTTGATGTCCTGCATGAGGTCGTACTTCTTCATGGAGATGGCGTCGGTGGGCGAGAGGTCGATCGCCGACGCGTTGTTGACCACGATATCGATGCCGCCGAAGCGCTCGACGGTCTGCCGCACGGCCTCGGCGACCGACTCATCGATGCGCACATCGCCGACGAAGGGCAGTACCGTGCCGCCCGCCGCCTCGAGCTCCGCCGCCGCGGTGTGGATGGTGCCGGGGAGCTTGGGATGGGGCTGGTCGGTCTTGGCGATCAGGGTGATATTCGCGCCGTCGGCCGCGGCCCGCCTGGCGATCTCCAGACCGATGCCACGGCTGCCGCCGGACATGATCATCGTCCTGCCCGCGAGCGGCTTGGATCCCGGTTCCGTCATGACCTGCTCCTGTCGTCGATGCCGCGGGTGGGTGCGCCCGCGGCCGTGCTGACCCGGTGGGCGACCTGCGAGCAGTCGCCAGCGGGTGTTGTGCAGGTTAAGCGTAACCCAGATCGTTATGCAACCAGTTGCATAGGGTGCTCGAAAAAAGGCGCCGGAAATCCGACGCCTTTCCGTCCCACCTGTCAGATGCTGGAGGCTCCGGCGATCAACAGGATGTTCAGCAGGATGATCAGCGCCGCGAAGGCCCAGGTGATGTAGATGAAGACGACGCCGGGCGTCTTCTGCGGAACCGGGCCGATCGCGCCATTGAGGAAGATGATCGCGGGCGGCTTGTAGTAGAACCGCGCGCCCTGACCTTCCTGAACCACCGCCGTCGCATTCGCCGGGCCCATATCGAACAGCCAGGGCGTGGTCACCCGCACGTGGTACTGACCGGGACCGACCGGTATGTGGTTCTGCCCCCACCGCGTATTCGGCACCCGCTGGCCGTTCACCAGAATCTTCGGCTTGGTTATCGCCAGCAGGAAGGAGAACCATTCATAGGAGGCCTCGACGGTGATTCCGGGCGGGGCCGGAGGTGCGCCGTAGCCCGCCTGTTGCGGGGCCGGTTGCCCATAGGGCGCGGGTGGCTGGCCGTACGGTTGCTGGCCGTAGGGCGGAGCGGGCTGACCGTACGGTTGCGGCTGCGCGAGGTGCGGCTGGCTGCCGTACTGCGGTTGCGGAATGTGCGGCTGGCTGCCATAGGGCGGCTGCGGAATATGCGGCTGGCTGACCGGTGGCTGCCCCGCGGGCGGCGCATACTGCGGTGGCGCACCGTAGGGATTCGGCGCGCCCTGTGGCGCAGGCTGACCATACGCGGGCTGTCCGGGCCATTGCCCGGGCTGGCCCTGAGGCGGATACCCGCCGGGGTAACTCATCGGAACCCTCCCGTTTAGCGATTGTGCGTGCCGACCCTACCGTGTTGCTGCGGGGTTCGCTGGGCCCGTCGGGGCGCGCCGGCCGCCTGCCCGGCCTGTCGCTCCCCGCCGGGTATCCGGTCGAATCAGCGTCGCGAGCCGCGCTCCTGGTAGAACTGCCGCTGCTGCTTGTGGATAGCGCGCCACACCTTCGCGCGTTCGGCCGCCAGCCGCTTATCCGATCGCGCTGCGTTCCAGGCGTTTTCCCGTTCGAGCTTGCGGTAGCTGTCGAAGCGCCGCTGGGTGAGCGCGCCGTTGTCGATGGCCTGCTGTACCGCGCAGCCGGGTTCGCCATTGTGGGCGCAGTCGTCGAATTGGCATTGCGCCGCGAGGGATTCGATATCGCTGAAGGTCTTCTCGATGCCATCGGCCGCATCCCAGATTCCGATGCCGCGCAGTCCGGGCGTATCGATCAGGGTGCCGCCGCCGGGCAGCGGCCGCAGCTCCCGATGCACGGTGGTATGCCTGCCCTTCTTATCCGCCGCGCGAACGGCACCGGTGGCGAAGACTTCCTGGCCGAGCAGGGCATTGGCGAGCGTCGATTTCCCGACGCCGGACGGACCGATCAGCGCGACGGTGCCGTCGAGCATCGCGGTGAGCACATCCAGTCCGTATCCGCTGTCCGCGCTGACCGCGAGCGCGACCGCACCGGGTGCGATGGCCTGCACCTCATCGAGCGGAATATCCAGCGCCGCATCCGCCTTGGTGAGCACCACGACCGGCTGCGCGTTGCTCTCCCAGGCCAGTGCGAGCATCCGCTCGATCCGGCCGAGATCGATATCGCCATGGGCCGCACTGCAGATCAGTACGGTATCGACATTCGCGGCGAGCACCTGGCCCTGTGCGCGGCGGTCCGCGGCCGAGCGCATGATCGCGCCCCGGCGCGGAAGCAGTTGTCGCACATTCAGTTCGGCATCGATGCTCACCCAATCACCGGTGCACAATCCGCTGATCTCGGAATCAGGCGTATTCAACCGCGGGCAACGGGCACGCGCGGATCCGGTCGGCGTCGCGACATCGCATTCGCTGCGATCCATCCGGATCACCCGGGCCGGTACACACCCGTCTTCGATGAGCGCGGCATATTCGTTGGCAACGACTTCGGTCCAGCCGTAAGGGACGAGAAGGTCGTGGTCGACCATGATGGAAGGGATCCTTCGTCGGCGCCGAGCCCGAACCGGACTCAGCGAGAGGTATCTGAGGTGGAAGTCCGTGCGGCAGCGTGCGTTTGCACAGCTGACCCGGGCACGACAAACTCAACATTGCGTGTCACGATTTCCACCTCCTCACTCATCTCTCGACGTTGTTCGCCCACTTTGGCACAGCGCGGAAAACCCGCGCAACCTATTTTTCGCCGGGGGTCTTCGCATCCGGATCGGGCTTGCCGAACTGCTCGTTGCGGCCCAGGCTGCGCAGGTGGAACCATTCGCGCAGACCGGCCGGATCGCGGCGGGTGACCAGGAAGAACCAGGAGAAGCGGATCCATTCCTGGGGAAGCAGTTTGCGCATGCCGGGCTGGGACATCAGATAGCCGCGGTTGCGGTAGGTGAAGTAGCGCTTGACCGGGTCGTCCGGATATTGCGTGTGCATGCGGCCACCGAGGATCGGCTTGAATTCGGCAGCGCCATTGGGATGCAGGTAGGCCGTCTGCAGGCAGGTGCCGAAGGGCAGGCCGGAGCGGACCAGCCTGCGGTGCACCTCGACCTCATCGCCGCGCACGAACAGCCGCAGATCGGGGACGCCGATCAGATCGACCGCCTTGGCCGAGATCAGCGCGCCGTTGAAGAGCGAGGCGATGCCGGGCAGGAAATCCTCATCGCCCAGTTCGGAACGTAGCCGCCGCCAGACCACACCGCGGCGCAGCGGGAAGGCGAGGCGATCGGGTTCATCGATATCGCAGACCACCGGCGATACCTCGACCAGGCCGTACCGCTGCGCGCAATCGAGCAGGGTGGCAAGGACTTCCGAACCGTCGGGGCGGCCGTCGTCATCGGCCAGCCACACCCAGTCCGCGCCGAGGGTCAGCGCGTGCAGCATGCCGAGCGCGAAACCGCCAGCGCCGCCGAGATTATGGGCCGAGCCGAGGTAAGTGCATTCCAGCGGCTGCTGGGCGACCAGATCCGCGACCTCGGGTTCGTTGCCGTTATCGACCACGATCAGGTGGTCCACCGGGCGGCTCTGGGAGGCAAGGACTTTCAGGGATTCGGCGAGCAGTTCAACGCGTTTGTGGGTGACGACGACGGCGACGATCTTGGCATCGGGGCCGGTGCTGGCGGGGGTGCGGGCGGCTTCGATCTGCGCTGGTGACGGGTCGTCGGAGTCATCGGCCAGGTCGTCCGGGATCGGCCGGGCGTGGTCGTCCGCGGATCGAGGCTCCGTGGCGTTCGTAGTTTGCGCTGCCGCATCGGCTGCGGGCTGCGGCGCTGCGTCGTGCGACGCGGGGTCGTTCGCCGGGGCGGCCGGGGTCGGCGCGTCGGAGTCTGCTGGCACGGAGTCGATCGGGGCCTCGCGCCCCGCGTCGATCGGGGCGTTCTGCCCGGTCGGCTCACTCATGCCTGATTCCGCTCCAATTCTCGCTCGGTTCCCATTGTCCGTTCCGCTTCCATTTCCCGCAGCACGGTGGCGACATGATTGCCCGCCTCCGGGCCCTCGTAGGCACGCACCACTTCTTCGATACCGCCGCGCAGGCGGATCTGCCCGTGGTCGACCCACATGGCGGTGTCACAGAGCTGGGCGAGAAATTCGTTGGAATGGCTGGCGAACACCAGGATGCCCGAGCGGGCCACCAGTGATTGCAATCGGAGCCGCGCCTTCTTCATGAATTCGGCGTCCACCGCGCCGATACCCTCGTCGAGCAGCAGGATCTCCGGATCGATCGAGGTCACCACGCCCATTGCGAGCCGCACCCGCATACCCGTGGAATAGGTGCGCAGCGGCATGGACAGATATTCGCCGAGTTCGGTGAAATCGGCGATCTCATCGATCTTCGCCATCATCTGCTTGCGCGTCTGCCCGAGGAAAAGCCCGCGGATGATGATGTTCTCGAAGCCGGAGATCTCCGGATCCATGCCGACGCCGAGGTCGAAGACCGGTGCCACCCGGCCGCGGATGCGCGCGCTGCCGCGCGAGGGCTCATAGATTCCCGAGAGCAGCCGCAGCAGTGTCGATTTGCCCGCGCCGTTGTGGCCGACCAGGCCGACCCGGTCACCCTCTTTCAGCGAAAGGGTGATGTCGCGCAGCGCCTCTACCACCACGACATCGGACTGATTGCGGCCGATCGCACCGCCCGCCTTGCCGAGAAACGCCTTCTTCAGTGACCGCGATTTGGCGTCGAAGATCGGGAATTCGACCCACGCCTGGCGGGTTTCGATACTCACATGGTCGGTCATCGGGCCCGATCTCCTATACCCAGTACGGCACGCGCGAACGGTACTGCTTCATGGCGAAGATCGCCACGATCCAGCCGACCACGGTGATGGCGCCGACGATCACCCAGTGATACAGATGCTGATCGTCACCGAGCAGCGGCGCGCGGACGATCTCCAGATAGTGGAAGGTCGGCACGATTTCGGCCAGCTTGGCGCGCTCGCTCACCTGACCGCCCTGCGACTGCAGACTTTTCGTATTCCACATGACCGGAGTCAGCACGAAAAGCATCAGCGTGAGGCTGCCGAGGATCGGCGCGATATCGCGGTAGCGGGTGCTGAAGATGCCGAACACGATCGAGACCCACATCGAGTTCAGGAACACCAGCCCCAGCGCGGGAATGGCGAAAATCGCTGTCCAGTGCAGTTTTTCCCAAACCCCGAAGGCGACCAGCACCACCAGATAGATCAGCATGTTGTGCGCGAAGAACAGCAGCTGCCGCCAGACCAGGCGATAGACGTGCACGCTCAGCGCCGAGGGCAGCTGTTTGATCAGCCCCTCATTGGCGATGAACACCTCCGAGCCCTCGAGAATGCTGGCCTGGATCACATTCCAGACGATGATGCCGATGGCCACATACGGCAGATAGTCCTTGATCGACTGATCGAGCAGCGCCGCGTACAGAATGCCGATCGCGGCGGCCTGCACACCGGTCGCGATGGTGATCCAGAACGGACCGAGCACCGACCGGCGGTAGCGCTGTTTGATGTCCTGCCAGCCCAGCGACAGCCAGAGCTCGCGCTGGGCGAAGCCGCCGCGGAAGTCGTTGAACGCGCGCCCGAAGGTCTGCGAGTCCGAGACGATCGGTGTTTCGATCGCCGCGGACTGTGCGTCCTCGGCTTGTTCGGTCGGCTGATCGACCGGGTTCTCATCCGCGGTTGCGGTGTTCTCGTCAGGTCGCACGGTTTCGGGACTCTCGTCGGAACGTGCTTGGCTGGTATCTGAACGCACTGAACTCTCTTCAGGACGATCCGGGCTGTCTTCGGGACGCGCCGTATTCACATCGGTAACCGAGTCGGGGCGAGCGGCAGCGGACGGCACGGTGCTCGACACTACCCTCGTAAATTCCAACTGATCCGGCTGGCACACACTGGCCGGGCGCGGCGCGGCTCAGAGATATTGTCCGGATCCGCCGGTGGCCGGGTTCCCGCGCGGGTCGGTCGCGTGGATGCCGGGCGGCAGCGCACCCTGACGCATCTGCTCCAACTGCGCCCGCGCCGCCATCTGCTGCGCGAACAGCGCCGTCTGAATGCCGTGGAACAGGCCCTCCAACCAGCCCACGAGCTGGGCCTGGGCAATGCGCAGTTCGGCATCGGAGGGGATGGCGTCATCGGTGAACGGCAGCGTGAGCCGCTCGAGCTCTTCGCGCAATTCCGGGGCGAGACCCTGTTCGAGTTCGCGCACCGAGGATTTGTGGATCTCGCGCAAGCGGGTCCGGCTGGCGTCGTCCAGCGGAGCCGCGCGCACTTCTTCCAGCAGCTGCTTGATCATGGTGCCGATGCGCATGACCTTCGCGGGCTGCTCGACCATATCGGCCAGCGATTCCTCGGCATCTTCCTTATCGTCCGAATTGCCGGATTTCTCGTCGCCGTCGGTCACGACCTGCGCGGTGAAGGGCGTGTCCGTGCCGGACTCCGCCGGGATGGCCAGCGGCCTGCCGTCGGGCCCGATCACGACAATGGATTCCGGTGCTCCGTCCGATTGCGTCATGGTCCCCATCATGTCGCGTCCGCCGCGAACGCGCTAAGTCGGTCGCCTTCGATCAGGTCACCGGGTCGGTGCCGCGGCCGGGAGGCGACGTCTATTCTGTTCGGGTCGTGTGGTTCGGATTTGCTGAAAGTCGGTTGCCATGCTGAGTCCCAGATCACTGCACCCCCGCCCGCCGGTGAGGGGGAACGCGGTTACCCCGGCTCGCCCGCGCCCCTTAGAGTGGCCAACATGACTTACGACGTCGCAAGGGTGCGGGGCCTGATACCGTCCCTGGGCGACGGGTGGATCCATCTCGACCCGCAGGGCGGAATGCTGGTCCCGGATTCGGTATCTCGTGCCGTATCAACAGGTTTCCGAACCTCCTCGTTTTCTCATATCGGTCGCAACGGTGCCGCCGTGCGCAGTGCCGCGATTCTGGAGGCGGCCCGCGAGGCCGTCGCGGATCTGGTCGGCGGTGATCCGGCGGGCGTCGTGCTCGGGCCGGACCGCGCGGTACTGCTGGCCTGGTTGGCGGAGTCGCTGAGTTCGCGCCTCGGCCTCGGCACCGGGATCGTGCTGTCGCGATTGGACGATGAGGCCAATGTCGCGCCGTGGTTGCGGATCGCGAATCGCTACGGCGCCCATGTGCGCTGGGCCGAGGTGGAGATCGAGACCTGTGAGATGCCGTCGTGGCAGTTCGAGGAACTGATCGGCCCGACCGCCCGGCTGGTCGCGCTGACCGCGGCATCGCCGATCGTCGGTTCCGCGCCCGCGGTGCGCGTCGCGGCGGATCGGGTGCACGAGGTGGGCGGGCTGCTCGTGGCCGACTGCTTCGGCGCCGCGCCCTATGCCCTTATCGATATCGACGAACTCAATGCCGATGTGGTCGCGCTGAGCGCGCCCGCGTGGGGTGGTCCGCAGATCGGCGCGCTGGTCTTCCGCGATCCGGCCTTCCTGGACCGGATTCCGTCGATGTCATTGAACCCCTACGCCAAGGGCGCCGAGCGCCTCGAGGTCGGCGGCCATCAGTACGCACTGCTCGCCGGGCTGACCACCTCCATTGATTTCCTCGCCGGTCTCGACGAACGGGCCAGGGGCTCGCGCCGCGAGCGGCTGGAGGTCTCCATTACCTCGCTGCAGGACTACCACGATCAGCTCTTCGAGCACCTGATGGATGTGCTCGACAAGATCGCCAACCTGACCGTGATCGGCCGCGCCTCCACTCGCATCCCGACCGTCAGCTTCACCATGGCGGGCATGCAGGCCGAGAAGGTCGCCGCCAAACTCGCCGACGCCCGCATCGGCACTCTCAGCGGTGTGCACGGCGGCAGCCGTCTGCTCGACGCCCTCGGCGTCAATGACGAAGGCGGTGCGGTAACCGTCGGTTTGGCCCCGTACACAACGAAATTCGAAATCGACCAACTCGGCCGCGCCCTCGCCGCACTGGAGTGACTAGACGTCCCTGACGTTCAGGACCACCTTGCCGAAGGTTTCGGCGGAGTCGAGCAGCCGGTGGGCCTCGGCGGCCTCGGTGATCGGCAGTTCGGCGTGCACGACCGGAACTACCGTGCCGTCGGCGATCAGCGGCCAGACGTGGCGGTTCAGTTCGGCGATGATGGTGGCCTTGCTATTGGCGCCGGTGGTGGGCCGGTTGCGGACGTTATTGGCGTGAATCGTGCCCCATTTGCCCAGCAGCGCACCGAGATTCAGCTCGGCGGCGACCCCGCCCTGCATACCGATCACCACCAGGTGGCCGTGCTGGGCCAGCGCCTCGACATTGCGTGCGAGATAGGCGGCGCCCATGATGTCGAGGATGATATCCGCGCCCGGACCGCCGGCGCCGGACTCCTCGGCGCGGATCGCGGCCACGAAATCGTCCTCGCGGTAATTGATCAGCACGCTCGCGCCCAATTCGCGGCACTGTTTCAGTTTCTCGGTCGAGCCCGCGGTCACCGCGACGCGTGCGCCCTGGCTCACCGCGACCTGAATGGCGTGGGTACCGATGCCGCTGCCGCCGCCGTGGATCAACACCAGCTGTCCGGCATGCAGTCCGGCGGTCATCGCGAGATTCGACCAGACCGTCGCGGCCGCCTCGGGCAGCGCCGCCGCGGCGGCGAGATCGAGCCCATCGGGCACCGCGAGCACCTGGGTCGCGGCGACCACGACCTTTTCCGCATATCCGCCGCCGGACAGCAGCGCGCACACCCGGTCACCGACCTGCCACTCCCGCACGCCGTCACCGACCTCGGCAATGACGCCCGAGCACTCCAACCCCATGACCTCGCTGGCCCCGGGCGGTGGCGGATAGAACCCCTGCCGCTGCAACAGATCCGCGCGATTGACCCCCGCGGCGGCAACCTCGATCAGCACCTCGCCGTGTCCCGGCACCGGATCGGCCGCCTCGCCCCACTCCATCACCTCGGGTCCGCCGAACCCGTTCAGCTTGATAGCGCGCACCGCCCCATCCTGCCCCGGCCATCGCCCGCCCGCACCCGAACCCCGGCAAACGCGGCCCGCCGGGCGCAAGTATGGCGAGCCCGGCCGAACTCGATCGCGCACTGATCGCGACAATGCGCTGAGTCGCTCGCCGCGCAGTGTTCGCACCCCGCCGCATGGCGAATGCGACCAGGGGCGGGGCAGCTCATCGAGTTGGTTTGATCACATGTCCAAGTGATTCGGCGATCCGTTTTCCCAGTTCAGGCGGGCTTAGAATAGATATCGTGCAACCCGAAACGAGCAGCATCGCGCCCGTTGAGCCGCGATGGCTCTCAGCATCGCAGCAACGTGCCTGGCGGGCGTATATGGATGGCAACCAGCGCTTGGCAACGGCGCTCAACCGCCAGCTGCAACGCGATTCCGATCTCACCCTCGCCGAGTACCGGATCCTCGTCCTGTTGTCCGAGGCCCCTGACCGTTCACTGCGGATGAGCGAACTGGCCGACGGCGTGCTTTCCTCACGCAGTCGGCTCACCCACCAGATCCGCCGCCTGGAGTCGCAGCGGATGGTCCGACGCAATACCTGCCTCGAGGACGGCCGCGGCGTAATCGCCGAACTCACCGACGAGGGCATGCGCCGGCTGGAGGCCGCCGCCCCCGGCCACGTCGAGGCCGTCCGCCGCAACTTCATCGACCTGCTCGATTCCCAGCAGCTCGAGGTGGTGGGCGAGGTCTTCACGCGGGTAGACCACGAGATCGGCAGCGGCGCCGACTGACCCGGCACACCACCCCTCGACGAGCGCCCCGGCCCGCCGGGTACTCTCGTTGGCCTGGAGACGTGGCAGAGCGGCCGAATGCACTCGCCTTGAAAGCGAGCGTCGCGAGAGCGACCGGGGGTTCAAATCCCTCCGTCTCCGCAACGGTTTTCGTCGACTACTCGTCGCATGCCTGGATCGAGGTCTGGTCGATGGTGCGGTCGTCGCGTAGGTCCGCAACCGGGCTGGCCAGTACACGGACGCCGTCGGGGTACTGACACATGACGGCGACGTGGACCGCGCGCTCTCCAGCTCGTGGGGCATATCCCGGCTGTAGACGTCGTTCAACATTTCGGATATCGCTGGGCGGCCGCGCATAACTCGGCGGGGTGCTGGGCTGGGCTTGGTGCTGCGTGTGAACAAGACCTACGGTCCGCCCGATCTCCGCGTTTTCCATTGCAGCACAACGCCGCTCACCACGATCCGATGCCGAGCGACCAGTTGGCTTATGCGCCGTGTTCGTTCGGCGAAAGGCCAGCACCCGTCAATTCACCGGTGGTGCGACTTCGAGATCTTGCCCGTGTTGTAAGTGTGTTGCGGGTCGATTGAGATATGGCCTTGCAAGTTAGTCGATTTCAGGATGCGCCCGGCTGCTCAGAGCGTTGTACGGTGCCGGATTCAACCCTGGACAGGGACCCTTTCCCGCCCATGAGGCGCGGCACCGCACCGCTCTGTTGCTCATCCCCAACACCAGAGCAGCAGCTCGCACGTCGGCATTCAACCAGACACAACTGCCCAACTACTTCGGAAGCGGAACTAGCTCAACGATTCTGCATAAGCCCGAGCGTCAATGGCTTCCAGGGTGGCGATCTCGGCGTCGTCAATTGCCATCAAGGCATAGTCGATCGAAGCCGAGGCATAGCCCTCTGCGTCGTCGGCTCGGCGAGTTGCGACCTTCCGGTCGTGAATGTCTTTCTTGGCCGCAATAGTGTTCTTGATCTTCTCGATCCGCTTGTTGTGCTCCGCCTGGAGTGTTCCCCAGTCGGAAGCCGCGGCAGCCTTCCGCGCTGCGACTTCCGTCTTGAAATTATCCTGCCTGACTTTTGCCTGCGCTTTGGCGGAGTTGATAGCGGCATCCACTTTCTTCCCAGTTTCTTTCTGGGCCGCCGATATCTCCTGTTCTGCGTGCTGCGCGTGGTCTTTAAGTTCTTGTACTTTTTCTGAAATCTTCGTCATGACTCTCTTTCCTTTCATTTCCTAATATATCCACAAATACTATTATAGCTCTTGGTGAACTTGAACGACAAGATGCGACGAATGTGTATCTCGAATCCCGTATACCATCGGGTAAGGGGAAGCAAAATTGTAATTGGTGACGGTACGGCCGACGCGGCATCGTCTCTGGCGTATTTCGTTGTGGCACAGTGTGTTAATGCAGCCTCTGCCCTATGGGTCATTTGTCGAGTTGGTGGTTTCCCAGGCCGCGGAGACAGCCGCGTTCGGAATCCGAGCGCGCGGCGGGAAGGTCGGCCCAGAAGCAATGGCATTGTTCACGAAAGCCTGTCGATTCCGTGTCATCGGATCGAATTCCGTCCCAATGATTTCCAGCATTCGTGCTGATAGAAAATGCGCCCGAAGGGATTCGAACCCCTCACCTTCTGAGCAGGCCCGCATTCTCGACCACGAACAATCCACCCAGCTCGCGACCGGAGCCATCGAGGTCGACCGGACCGTTAGCGCGATCGGCTACGTCGGTCTGGCCAACAGAACCTGTTCGGGTCCGAGTCGAGCCCGACCTGCCGGGCGGTCTGGCTAGCTCTGCTCCCACGCGGCGACCGGCAGCGACAAGTAGACCCCGAAATCGTCCAGTCCTGTCGCCTGCTCGATATCTGCATGCAGCCGCTCGACCCGCTCCTGCCTATTGTCGGCCCGGCTGGCGAACCACTTCGACCGCACCTCGATCACCACATCCAGCCCACTGCGATCGAACGGACCCAACTCCCGGAATCGAATCTCGACATCTCCCGGCCGCAGATCCGAGTCGTATGGTTCCTCCGGGCATTCGACCGCCACCGACACCAGATGCGGAAGTCGTTGCGCGAGTTCCCGAAGAATCGTCTCGGGGACACGCGGTGCATAGGTCACCTCGATCAACGGCACGCCGAGAGTGTATCTATCGCCCGCCCCCGCAATCAGGGCTCGGCGACGTCGCCCGCCACAGAGCCGACAACCACCAATCTGTCCAGGTCCGAGGTCAAGCTTCCGGTGAAACGTCGAGCGTCCCTTGAATCCCGATACCTGTCTGCGTGACGGACTGCACGCGCCGGGCAGGGATTGGCAGATATCACCGAGCTGCGCTGAAGAGCTTTTGAAGTGCGTTCTGTCCCAGGAGTTTTCGTCCGGTCTGCTGCCCGAACAGCTGATCCGTCGTGCAGCTCGCCCTGTGCTCGTCTCGACTCACGCAAAAACCATGTCGGTGTACTGTCCCTGACGACCACCGCCCTCGATGCCGGGCGACGGCGCACATATGTGTTGTCGCTGATCATGCTTGTCGAGTGCTTGTTTCGTCATCGTCTGGAGTCACGCATTTGAGCACAACGCTGTCCCCTGACCAGCCAGAGACCCCTCCTGTGGCATCCGCATCGCCCGGCGACACCGACGGGCCCCGCTTCCCGCTGTACTCCCCGGAGTTCTCCTCCGATCCGCACCGCGTCTATCGCGACATGCGCGACCGCTACGGTTCGCTCGTGCCGGTGGAACTGGCTCCGGGGATTCCCGCGACGCTGGTGATCGGCTACTACCAGGCGCTGCGGATCCTCAACGACCCTGACCGGTTCCCGGCCGACCCACGCATCTGGGAAAAGGACATCCCCCACGACTGCCCCGTACTACCGATCCTGCAATGGCGGCCGACCGCGGTGCACAGCGCCGGAGCCGAACATACCCGGTTCCGTCAGGCGAACACCGCTGCCCTCGCTGGCGTCGACCTCTACGCCATGCGCACCACCGTGGCGCGGATCGCGGTGTCGCTGATCAACACGTTCTGCGAAGCCGGTTCGGCGGATCTGATCAGCCAGTACGCGTTCCCGCTCACCTTCGCCGTGGTCAACGACATACTGGGCTGCTCGGCGCAGATCGGGCAGCGCGTCACAGCCGCCATGGCGGCGATCTTCGAGGGCATCGAAGCACAGCAGGGAATCCAGATGTTCACCGAGGCGCTGTCGGAGCTGGTTGCCCTCAAGCGCGCCCACCCCGGTGACGACGCCACCACGCGGCTGCTGAACCACCCGGCCGAGCTCGACGACATGGAAATGGTCCATCAGCTGGCCAACCTTTACGGCGGCGGCATCGAACCGACACTCAACCTGATCATCAACACCCTCCGGCTGATTCTCACCGACGACCGATTCGCCGGCGGCGTCCTCGGCGGTAGCCTGCAAACCCGCGACGCTCTCGATGAAGTGTTGTTCACCGACCCACCACTAGCCAACCACTGCCCCAGCTACCCGCGGCAGCCGACGCTGATCGACGAAGTCTGGTTGCCCGCTCATCAGCCGGTCATCATCAGTATGACGGGCTGCAACACCGATCCCGGGGTGAATATCGGCGAGTACACGGACAACCGCTCGCATCTGGCGTGGGGTGCGGGACCGCATGCGTGCCCTGCCCGCGACATCGCATATCTGGTCGCTCAGGATGCCATAGACCAGCTTCTGGACGCGCTGCCCGATATCCAATTGGCTGTGCCCGCCGACCGATTGACCTGGCGGCCCGGGCCCTTCCATCGAGCCTTGGCGTCTCTGCCAGTGACCTTCCCGAAATCCTCTCCACTGGATGCGATTTGAGCGACGCGAAGCGCCCTTTACTCACCCGGACCGAAGTCAGATCATGGGGCCACGAGAAGGCGGGAACCCAAGCCGCGATGTGAATCTCTAGGCGTGAGGTTCGTCGTGTGCCTGCCCAGCTGCTCGGTCGTGTGCGGAGTGGGCTCATGAAGATCAAAGGGCGGGTTGGCCTGAAGGGC